>CALHCQ010000129.1 GCA_937936645.1 uncultured Algibacter sp. | reverse complement strand
AGATGACTTGATCCACCATATTCGGCATGCAAAAAATGAGGGTATTGCTTTTTATATTGATTAATTGCTTTTTGATAACTTTTATAACTACCAGAATACCAACCTGACCATATTGATGGCGAAAAAACATCCACAATATCTGCCCCTTCATAATACTTTCTTATCGCCGTTTTTCTGGAAGGATCTAATGTTTTTGCGTATGTGTTTAATTCTTTAAGATAATTATTTATTTTATTTCTATCATCTCCATTTTTAAAATCTGGAAGCCAATAAATCTCATTACCTAAAGACCATAATATAACACTTGGATGATTATAATTTTGCTCTATAATTTCCTTTAACATGTTTTTTGTATTCTTTTTCCAAACATCATTACCTACACCTCCTCTACACCAAGGTAGCTCATCCCAAACCAATAAACCTAGTTCATTACAAGCTTTATAAACTTCTGGGTCTTGAGGATAATGCGCAAGTCTAACAAAATTAGCCCCCATAGACTTTATAAGTTGCATATCTTTTCTATGTTGAGCATTAGTCATTGCTGCTCCAACACCTGCATGTTCTTCATGCCTATGTGTCCCGCGTAATAACAACCTTTTTCCGTTTAAATAAAACGCACCATGCTCTTTAAATTCAAACCATCTAAATCCCACAGTGGTAACATGTTTATCTATAACATGTTCTCCATTCAAGAGTTTTAAATCTAGAGTATATAGATATGGACTATCGACATGCCATAAATTTGGTTGATTTATATTATTAAACTCTATTGTAGCAGAATTAGATTCTACTTTAAAACTAGAAGACACAACTGTTTTATTCTCCTTATTAATAAGGGTCGCTTTTACTTTTAAATTAGAATTTTCACCTCCATGAATATTTACAGTAGCCAAAACTTTGGCTGATGAATTTGAAACATGAGGTGTACGCACTTTTACATTGTACAAATGTTTATTAGGTTTCACCTGATACCAAACATCTCTAGTTATACCTCCAAAAATGAAAAAATCGCTTTTTTGAGATGGTATTATTTCAGGATTATAACTATTACTTACACGTACTAAAACTTCGTTTTCTCCTAATTTTATATTTTTAGTAATGTCTATAGAAAAACCGATGTAGCCCCCAACGTGACCACCAACACGATTACCATTAACGTATACGTCTGTTTCAATATTAGAACCTTCAAAATAAAGTTCATGCAGTGCATCATCATAAAGATTCGTTATCTTTAATATTTTTTTGTACCAACTAGCACTCCTTCTATAGCCCGGCACAAGATCAGTAGCATCTAAAGCGTTCCAGGTATGTGGTAAATGCACTTGTTTCCATTCGGGAGATTCAAGTACGTTTTCTAATTTATCAGTATTATTTTCTAAATAAAACCAATTACTATTTATATTTAGTTTTACGCGATTTTCTAAAGTACTAGCCCTGTCTTTGCAACAAGTAATTAACAAAAAAACACATAATAACCTGTAAATACTTAAATTTAGTTTCATCTATAAATAATATCTGTAATAAATAATTAAATTAAGACTGTAATTTTTTTAGTCTTAACAAAGTTTGCAAAAAATAATAATCTCCATAAACAATAGGCTCATCCATTTCTGCACGTTTAGACCAATCTCCATAATTGTGATCTAGTATAAATGGTATATTTTCATCCTGAGGTAATATATAAGTATTTGAGATATTTTTTATACTATTTATTACTTTTTTACTATAGTTTAAATACTCTTCTTGACTGGTATAACCATAAAGCTCCACCAATGCAGAGGCTATAATAACACTTGCCGAAACATCCCTACTTGCATGAGGTATCTTGGGATCGTTAAAGTCCCAATACGCAATACCATCTTCTGGTAAATCTTTATGATTTATAAAAAAGTGCGCTGTTCTTTTTGCTCTATTTAAATATTTAACATCTTTTGTGTATCTATAAGCCATGGTGTAACCATGTACAGCCCAAGCTTGCCCTCTTGCCCATGCTGAATTATCGGCAATTCCTTGATGTGTAAATTTAGTTCTTACTTTTTTAGTTATTGTATCATAATCTACAACATGCCAAGTACTTCCATCATCTCTAAAATGATTTTTTAATGTTGTATTTGCATGCTTTACAGCTATTTTATGATACGTACTATCTCCAGTTATTTTAGTAGCCTCGAAGAGCAATTCTAAATTCATCATATTATCAATTATAACAGGAAATTGCCAAATATCAATATTAAAATCCCAGGAACGAATACTACCAATATTTTCATCAAATCGAGTACTTAAAGTTTGTGCACCTTTAACGATAACATCTTGATATTTTTTCTTGTTTTTTACGCTTTTTAAACCATTCCCATAACTAGAAAGTAGTTTAAAACCCATATCATGAGTGCCGCCATTAAACTTTTCTTTTTCTACAAAAGCAGTCCATTTTTCTGCTAGTTTTCTATATTTTTTATTCCCAGTTAAGTGGTAAATTTGCCATAAATTACCCGGAAAAAAACCACTTGTCCAGTCTTTGGATGTCACCTTTTTTAAAGTATTTTTATTTCGAGAAAAACTACGAGGAAAGCCTAAGGAGTCTAGAGGGTAATCTAGAAGTTTTTCATAGCGCTGATGCAAAATATTGTTAACATATAGTTCAGACTCGTCTTTTTTATCATTGTTGGATTTACAACTTAAAAAGATAAGTGTAAACCCAAGAATAAAACAGTTTATTTTTATCATAAAATTATAGTATTAATATCCGGTATTGTTAGGTAATAAGTTAGGGTTACGTTGTAATTCGTCGTTAGGTAAAGGCAGCAAATAATCTCTAGAAGCTGTAAAATTTGGACGCTGCTCAAATCCATTCGGTCCAAAAGCATCATCTCCTAAACGACGTCTTTTAATATCGTACCAACGTTTAAATTCGAACGCTAATTCCCAACGTCTTTCTTCTAAAACCATAGTTCTAAATTCTGACTGAGATAAACCTGAAACATCTTCTGGAAAATTACTTAAAACACCTGCTTGGTTTCTTGCTCGTGCTCTCACTCTGTTAACGTAAGCATCTGCTTCTGTTGTTCCTGGATTAACCTCATTTAAAGCTTCTGCAGCAATTAAAAGAACTTCTGCATATCGCATTTGCGCATAATTATGTTCTGATCCGCGACCATTACCATTAGAGGTACGACCGGGAGATCGTGTGTATTTAGCAATGTAAGCACTAGCTATGTTTCTAGCATCGTATGTTGGGAAATTTTCAAAGGTATCAACCTGCCCAGAAAAAACGCCTGTTGTATCTAAACTCACTCGTTTTCTATAATCTCTACCATCCCATCTATTAAAAACTTCTATGCTAGGAACTGCAACAGACCAGCCACCGCCAATGCCTCCAACTTCGTTAGCTCTAATACCTGTTAGTGCCGGTGTAAAATCTTGTCCAAAATTCCCACTTCTAAACCCATTAAAATCTATACTAAACAAAACTTCATTTAAATTAGATTGGTTAGGTGCATCGAATAATTCTGCAAAATCACTTGCTAAACTTATACCAAAAGTAGACTCGTTATCTATAACCGCTTTAGCTTCTTGATATGCTTCTTGATAATTTTCCATAGTTAAATACACTAAAGCTAAATACGACATTGCCGTTGCTTTGGACGGTAAACCAGAAACTTCTTGCGTATTAGGTAACCACTGCTTTGCAAACTCTAAGTCTCTAATAATATTAGAGTAAACTTCTTCTTCAGGAATTTTAACAACAGTTCTTGCATCTTCTAAATTAGTTATTGGCGTATCTAAATAAGGTACATCGCCAAATAAACGTACCATATGAAAATAAGAATAAGCTCTAACAAAATATGCCTGTGCAACTACCGGGTTTACCTGCTCTGGTGCTACATCTAAACTACCGGCTCCAGCTATAGCTAAATTTGCCGCAGCTATAATTTGATGTATTCTTGGCCAAAAAGCTGTAATCATTCCATTATCAGACGTTACGGTAAAATTATCATGATCTATTCTTCTAGAAGACGTACCAACATCCCCTATACCCACCATGTCACTTCTTAACATAAGTGGCAAAGAAAGTTTACGACCCCAAAAGGCCTCTTCTGCCATATTACCATAAGCTCCATTAATTGTTGTTTGAACATCTATTACAGAGTTAAAAAAACCTTCTGTAGGTATTAAAGAAACCGGTGTTTCCTCTAAATCTGAACATGCTTGAATAGAGAATAAAGCTAAAACACTTATATATATATAATTTTTCATTGTTGTATTTTTTTTAAATTAAACTAATGTCTTCATTATCTTGTTAAAATCTTAAATTAACACTAAATGTAACAGACTCTATATTAGGATAATTACCATAATCAAACCCTTGATTAACGTTGCTATTTTGACTTCCAGAGCTTCTATAACTCACCTCTGGATCTGCACCAGGATAATCTGTTATGGTAAACAAATTTTGCCCACTTAATGCTAATCTTAACTGATCTACACCTAATTTACTAGTTAAACGCTCTGGCAAATTATAACCTAAGGCTATATTTTTTAATCTAACATAACTACCATCATACACAAATCTAGAACTTATGCGCCTTTCTCTAACTTTTGCTGATGGCACATTTGTATTTGTATTATTTGCTGTCCACGCATTTAAAACCTCTGTGGTTGCATTAGAGCCACCTGAAGCTAATTCTAAAAATGTATAGCTAAAAATATCCCCACCAATACCTCCTTGAAAAAACACACCTAAGTCAAAATCCTTATATCTAAATGTATTATTTAAACCAAAAGTCCAATCTTGATTTGGATCGCCAATAATTCTTCTATCAGCAGTTGTTATATCTCCACTACCATCTAAATCTTCAAATAACTCGTCACCAGCTTCAGCCCCTTCAAAAGTAGCAGTCCCTTCTGGCAAAGCTCCGCCTTGATAAACCCCTCGATATTCATAACCAAAAAACTGACCTACAGCTTCTCCTTCTCTTAAAACATGAGTTTCTCCTTGTAAAAAATGCCCTGGCGCAGAACTTAAAAAGATATCTTGACCATTTATTAACTTCGTAATTTTATTTCTATTTCTAGACCAGTTAAAATCTGTAGTCCATGAAAAATCTGTATTTGCAATGTTTCTTGTGGTTAAAGAAATCTCAACCCCTTTATTTGTTATCTCGCCTACATTTCTTAACGACTCATTATTTAAGAAACCTATATATTCTGGCACCGAACTATCACCTAAAATTAAATCTTCTGTTCTTATATTATAAACATCAAGACTTAGAGATATTCTATTATTAATAAAACCTAAATCTAACCCAAAATTAGATTGATATGAGGTTTCCCATTTTAAATCTGGATTAGCCAATTGGTTAGGCAAAACAGCATTAACTGGTTGATCTCCTACCGCTGAATATATAGGTTGAAAATTAGCTAAAGATTGAAATGGAGCTATAGATGGATTACCTGTTAAACCATAACTATACCTTAATTTTAAGTTAGAAATAACATCACTATCTTCTAAAAAAGCTTCGTTTGACACCTTCCAACCTAAAGCCCCTGATGGAAAAAATGCGTATTTATTATTTTCAGAAAAATTAGAAGCTCCATCTCTTCTACCTGTAAGTGTTAGCAAATATTTATTATCATAATCGTAATTAATACGTGCAAATTGAGATTGTATTTCGAACTCAGAAAGATTTGATCTAGGTATAGATCTTACAGAACCAGAACCTAAATTAAAGAAAGACACATTATTTGTTACAAAACCTTGAGATCCTGCAGAAAAACGCTCTGTTCTATCTTTTTGATAAGAATACCCTAATAAAGCTGTAAAATCTCCCTCCCCTATTTTATTCTTATA
Organism: uncultured Algibacter sp.; assembly: GCA_937936645.1. GTDB lineage: Bacteria > Bacteroidota > Bacteroidia > Flavobacteriales > Flavobacteriaceae > Postechiella. Next base: position 16,280 of record CALHCQ010000129.1, on the reverse strand, counting down.
TGTTAAGTAGTTCTCATTTAAGACACTAGTATTATTTAAACTAGATATAGATGCTATACCACCTTGAGCCCCTGCTGTGGTTAATAATGTTGAAGGAGCAAAAATACCTCTATTTTCATTTCGAGAACTAAAACCAAAAGTTGTTTTAAAAGTTAGATGCTTTAAAACATCATATTCTCCATAAAAATTAGCTCGGTATCTATCTGTTTTAGTTTCATCTACACGCTCTGTAGCTACAGCAAACGGATTATCTATATCATCGCCAACAGAATTAAAAGTATTTTGTCCATTAGCGTCGGTAACCCCTAAATCTGGAGCAAAACGATAGGCAATAGATATTACATCTCCACTACCACGACCTCCACTATCTGCCTGAGTAGATACGCCATCTTTATTATCTCTACCACCAAAAACATTAAAACCTATTTTAAGTTTATCGTTAATTTGAGCATCTACATTACTTAAAAAAGAAAAACGTTCGAACCCTGAGTTAATAACAACTCCTTCCTGGTCAAAATAATTACCAGAAATATAATAATTTACATTATCTGACCCTCCTGAGAATGACAACTGATGATTTGCTACCTGACCAGATCTGTAAATTAAATCTTGCCAATCTGTAGATGCTGTTCCTGCTTGGTAAGACGGATTAATAGCTGTTTGATACCTATTAAATTCATTTGCATCTAAAAGATCCAATCTGTTAGATGTACTTTGTAATGAATAACTCGTATTAAACTCTACAGTCATTTTGCCTTTTTTTCCTTTTTTAGTGGTAACTAAAATAACACCGTTAGCACCTCTAGAACCGTAAATTGCAGTTGCAGAAGCGTCTTTTAGTATTTCTACAGATGCTATATCTGAAGCCTGCGGGTAAGAAGCTCCTACAAAACCATCTACCACAACCAAAGCTGCACTACTAGCACCTATAGAGGTGTTACCTCTAATAGTTACACTAATTGGCGTTCCTGGCTCGCCACCATTATTAGATTGTACAGCAACACCCGCTGCACGCCCCTGTAAAGCTTGTTGTGCATCTAAAACTGGAAAAGCATTAATTTCTTCAGATTTTACTGAAGATACAGAACCGGTAATATCAGACTTCTTTCTAGCTCCATACCCTACAACAACAACCTGGTCTAGCGCAGCAACATCTTCTACTAAAACAGCATTTATAGTTGTATTAGCTCCTACAGGAATTTCTTTAGTTATATACCCTAAGTAGCTAAACACAAGTACAGCATTCTCTTGGCTTATGTTTAAAGAATAGCCACCTTCAAAATCTGTCGAGGCTCCTATACTAGTCCCTTTTACTATAACGTTAACACCAGGCAGCGATTCTCCACTGTCCTGATCTGTAACAATTCCTTGTATTGCTTTTTGTTGTGCATTTGATAAAAGCACAGAACAAAATGTGAACAACAAAAGAAATATTCTTTTTAATTTTTTGGTTTTCTTCATTAGTCTATTTGGTTTATTGGTTAGTGTTAACTTAAATATATTATGAGCAAACAGCAAAGCATTATAAGAGCTAGTATAAATAACTCAAAATATTTTAAAGTAGGTTTACTTTTTTTCATGTTATAAAACTAATTCAAAAACATTTTATTTGAATACAAAATAGGAGTAAAATAATACAAACCATTAATAATCAATACCCTAAAGTATCAAAACATAAATTTTGACATGTATTTTTTTGGTGTTTCTCCATGTTTTTTTATAAAACATTTACTAAAATATTTTGGATCTTTAAACCCTACACGATAACTCACTTCTGCAATATTAAATTTGCCTTGCTCTAAAAGCTCTGCTGCTAGTTTCATTCTAAAATGTAAAATAAATTCGTTTGGTGTAAAATTAGACCATGCTTTAATTTTTGTAAACAACATAGTTCTACTAACCCCTAATTCGGATGCAAAATAAGACACATCAAAATCTTCGTTTGCTATGTTTAGCTTTGCTATTTTTATAGCTTTAGCATATAACGCTTCATCTATAGACGTAATAGCTATTTGATCTGGAAAAGGTTCGTCCATTTTTTGAAAACGATCTTTTAAACGCTCTGCACTACTTAATAAATTTTTTATTCTAAGCAAAAACTCTTCAATATTAAAGGGTTTACTTATGTAATCGTCTGCACCACGTTCTAAACCTTCTAATTTATAAATTAAAGCGGTACGTGCTGTTAGTAAAACAACAGGAATATGACTTGTCCTTAATTCCTTTTTAACCAATGCACAAAGCTCTATACCCGTCATTACAGGCATTAAAACATCACTTACAATCAAATCTACAGATTCATTTTTCGCAATACGAAACGCTATTTCACCATTTTGAGCTTCTTTAACATTATAATATTGCAATAATATATCTTTAATAAAAACACGTAAATCTACATTATCTTCTACCAGTAAAATAGTTTTCTTTTCTTTATTATTTGGCAAAGAAATATGATTTGTTTTAATAGCATTTTTTAATTTTACTTGCTGTTTGGTATATTGAGATAAATCTTCACTAAATTTAAAATCTTTAACAATTTGATTGTTATCAAGATGAGACTTACCTAGTAGTAATTCAACAAAAAAACTAGCTCCCATATTCTCTCCAGCGCTTAAAACCCCTACTTTTCCTTTATGAAGATCTACAATACGTTTTACAATAGACAAACCTATGCCTGTACCTTTATGGTATTGTTTTTCATGATTATTATTTAAATTGATTTCAAAAAAACGTTCAAAAATTTTATGTTGATATTCTTTAGAAACCCCAATTCCTGAATCTGAAACTTTTATAAGCACGCAATTTTCGTTTATTTGAAGCTGAACATCTATTTTACCACCTTTTGGTGTATATCGAAATGCGTTAGATATTAAGTTATAAAAAACACGTTCCAATTTATACCTGTCAAAATATACAAGTATTTCATCTTGATCACATGTAAAATGATATTTATAGTTACCATCTTTAGCAAATTCTACAAACGATAAATATATTTCTTTTAAAAACTTAACAATATTGCCCTGGGCAGCTTTTAATTGATAATGATTATTTTCAAACTTCCTAAAGTCCATTAATCTGTTTATAAGATTTAATAAATGGTTTGAACTACTCTCTACAACGCGTAGTTTTTTATACATGCCACTAGACCCTTTATATGCGCTTAAAACTTGATTTAAAGAACCTATAATTAACGTTAATGGTGTTCTAAATTCATGAGAAATATTTGTAAAAAATTCTAGTTTAGCTTTATTTATTTCTTTCGTTTTTTGAGTTTCTAAATGCTCTATATGTAATTCTTGTTTTAATTTACCTTGCTGTTTTAAAATATAAAGTAAAAAATACAACAAGCTAAATATAATAACACCATAACTTAAAAACGCCCACCAACTTCGCCAAGGTGCTGGCTTAACTCGAATATTTAACAGGGTCGCTTTTGTATTCCAAACGCCATCGCCGTTAGCTCCTATAACTTCAAAAACATAACGTCCTGATTTTTGAATGGTATAAAATACCGTATTTGTATACGTTATATTCCATTTTTCGTCGATACCCTTTAAACGGTATTTATAAGCATTGTTTTTTGAATTTATAAAATTTGGAATAGAAAACGATAATGCAAAATTACCCTGATTATAATTTAAAACAACCTCCTTGGTATACGGCAAGGTCTGTTTTAAAATATTGTTATCACTTTTTACGTGTACAGGTTTATTTTTAATAGAAAGATGTGTTAAAATAACCTGTGGCGAATAAAAATTAGTGTTTATTTTTTTTGAATTAAAAACAGTTACGCCAGAGGGGCCTCCAAAATAAAACTCAGAGTCATTTATTTTTAAAGCCGAACCATTATTAAATTCATTACTAATTAACCCATCTTTTTGAGTGTATGCCAAGGTTTGCCCAGATTTTATATGGTACTTTACCAATCCTTGGTTAGTACTTAACCACAAATAACGCGAGGTATCATGTAAAATACTATGCACGTTAACGACATCTGTTTCATTTATATTTAAAGCAACCTCCTTAAAGGTTTTATTATGTAATTTAAACAATCCTTTAGCTTTAACACCTGCCCAAATATTACCAAAATCATCTTCAAAAACAGACAAAATATCATCACCATATTTTAATTTATTGTCATAAAAATAAGTTTCAATTTTTCCCGATTTAGTCAGTTTATTTAATCCACTTTGTGTACCAAACCAAACATTTCCCGCTTTTGTTATAAGGATGTTACGTATTAAATTACTGGTTATTTTATTTTCTTTTTTAAGATAAACATTAAACTGCTTATTTTTTAAATTATATTTAACCAAGCCCTTACCAAAGGTACCTAGCCAAATATTAGAAAACGCATCTTTTTTTATGGCATAAACTCCTGTATTAGCTATATATTTCTTTAATTTATTCGATAATATCGCATTATTAATTGTTTTACTTTCTGGATTATAAACAACGACTCCTTTATTAAAAGTACCAACCCATAATTGCCTATTAACTAAGTCTAAAGCTTTAATATTATCATCTTTAACAGCTTTATATTTAGATGTATTAATATAAGAATATTTCTTGTTTTTTTTATTTAAAACGGTAATACCACCACCTTCTGTACCAAAAAAAACATCATCATTATAATGAGCCATAGAACTTACAACACTGTAATTTAACCCTAAATGATTTTGGTTTTCTGTAATATTTTCAAAATTTACATTTGATTTATCCCAAACATTTAAACCACCATAATAAGTACCAATCCAAATAGAACCTTTCTTATCTTTAAAGATCGATTTTATAGAGTTTTTGGTTAAACTATTAGTATTATTAAAGTTAGACTTTAACGTGATAACGCGCTTGGTTGTATTTATAATTTTTAAACCGTTATAAGTACCTACCCATAAATTATTATCATTATCATACAGTAATCGCCTTACATTTAAATTAGCATCTTTAAAATCACTTTTAGGCATAAAAGAATTTATGATTTTAGTTTTAAAGCTGTATTCTAAAATACCAGAATGTTTAGTGGCTATTAAAAAATTATTATTATTCCCTATTAACAAATCTTGTACAAACACATTGCTGGAATTGCTAACCAAATCTATACTTATTTGATTTTTAGTATCATTGAATAATTTATAGATACCTTTATTTGTACCTAAAAACACTTCTTTATTTGTGGTTTCTAGGATTGAATAAATTTTACGGTTTAATAAATTTTTGGAATCAAAATTTTTAAAGCTATTAGTACTTCTTTTATATACTGAAAAACCAGAAGATGTCCCTATTAATAGGTCGCCATTATGTAATTCTTTTAGGCTCCAAATTGTATTATTTGTTAACGACTCGTTATTTTGTGTATGAAAATAACGTGTAAAAGTATCGGTTTTAGGATCATATTTATTTAATCCATTATAAGTACCAATCCATATATATCCGAAACGATCTTGTTGTATACACAGAATATCATTATTACTAATAGAATTTACATTATTAGTATCTGTTCTATATATGGTAAATTTAGTACCGTCGTATTTATTTAAACCATCTCTTGTACCTATCCACAACTGCCCTAATTGATCCTGAAAAACAGCAATAACTGAACTTTGAGACAATCCATTAGTGGTAGACAAGTGCGTAAACTTGTAATCACGCTCTTGCGAAAATATAGATTGAAATACTATAAAAAATAAAAAAAGCAAAAATCTAAGCATAAACCTACAATTTAATAAAATTATAGATTTAAAACAGTTTTTTACCGATTATATAATAGATTTTATTTTTTTACTGTAAAGGCATCTAAAATTAAAGACACCTCTCTACCAGCTTCTACAGAACAAGGGTTATCACGCTTTCCTAGAAAATAATTAACAGTTTCCTGTATCATAGGCAGTTGTATGTTTTCTGGATTTTCAAACTCAAACGTTGTGTTTAAGTTTTTAGATATAACGTCTAGACGATCTTCGTAAAAAGAAAATTTCATTATACCGTTTTCTCCGTAAATAGTGCAGTTATCTTCCTGTAAATCTTTATTTATATCAAAAGACCAAATGCCTCTAAATTGCACATCGTTATCAAAGCTAATTAAACCATTAACCATATCGTCTACATCATGTCTTTTTGTTTGATTAATAGACATTCCTTTTACGGTATTAAACGATCCAAAAAAGTAATACATTAAATCTAATTGATGAGGACCAATATCATGAAAATACCCTCCACCTGAAACCGAAGCATTTAATCGCCATGTAGATTTTGAATTAAAATTATACGGCTGTAAAAACCTAATATCTACATAATTTATACGCCCTAACGTATTAGCATCCAAAAGAGATTTCACTTTTAAATACATTGGCAAAAACCTTCTATAATGTGCTACTACTAATTTATTTTTACTTTTAGAAACAGCATCTGTTAATATATTAGCCTCATCTAAGCTTAACACCATAGGTTTTTCTAAATACACATCTTTACCAGCTTTTAAGGCCTGCAATGTATAATTTAAATGCGTAAAAGGTGGCGTAGCAATGTAAACAGCATTTATGTCTTTATTGTTTAGTAAATCTTCTGCTTTACTATACCATAAAGGCACTTGGTGTCGTTTTGCAAAATCTTGAGCTAAATTAGCATCTCTTCGCATCACGGCAAGTAATTTAGAATTCTCGCATTTTTGAAAAGCAGGACCACTCTTTACCTCAGCAACATCACCACAACCTATTATACCCCAAACCACACTTTCATTTTTCATCTTTTAATTCTTTTTAAAATTAAATATTACAACCTCTAAAGAGCCATAATACACTTAATAAATGTCTCTCTCAAAGATACGAATTCGCATACTTTTTTACTAAAAACAATAAGATCGATTTAAAAAAATGACGCACAAAAAAAGCCTTTCAAAAAAAATTGAAAGACTTTTGTTTTTGGGTGGAAGACCGGATTCGAACCGGCGACCCTCGGTACCACAAACCGATGCTCTAACCAACTGAGCTACAACCACCGTGTAGCATTTTGTAATGCGAGTGCAAATATAATCGAATTTTACATATCAGCAAATATTTTAAGCAATTAAATTAATAAAAAAACACACCTGCTTTGTAACTAATTCATTGCCTTATATTTATTGTTTAATATTTTTTAAGTTATTTAACATTAAACAGAGTATCTACAGCTACGTAGCGTTCTGCAGTAAAACCTTCGGCATAATCGACACCTACTAATCGGCCTAAATCTCTGGCACGATACTCTATACTATCAGAAAAATTTTTACTTGTAATAGGTGTTTCAGGCTCCTTACTATTTTGATCATAAAACTGTGTTTTGTAAGCAAAAACAGATTCCATTTTTTTATCGATATAGCCTGTTACATCCACTACTAGATCGGGTTTAATATCTTGCCATTGTATATAATGATACACGTGCTTAGGGCGCCAAGGTGCTTGAATATCATTATTTAAATGCGTTTCTATTTTAATTAAACCACTTAAAAAGCAAGCATCACTTACAAGCTTACTTCCTTTGCCATGGTCTATATGCCTATCTTGAATAGCGTTACATAACACCATATCTGGCTTATATTTACGTATTATTTTAATAATTTCTAGTTGATGCTTTTTATCATTAACAAAAAAACCATCGGCAAACCTCATATTTTCACGCACTTCTACGCCTAATATTTGTGCGGCATTCGCAGATTCTTTATCACGAGTTTCTGCTGTACCACGTGTCCCTAACTCACCACGAGTTAAATCTATTATACCAACTTTTTTACCAGCCTTTACTTCTTTTGCTATGGTAGCACCACAGCCTAATTCTACATCGTCTGGATGAGCACCAATGGCCAAAATATCTAACTTCATAAAATTTATATTTTTATGTAAATACGTTTTTTTATAAATTAAAACCTAATTATTTATCAAAAAAAACGTCTTATAAACAAGAAGCTTATAAGACGTTTTATATTTTTTAATGTAAAAATACTAACTATACATTTTATTAATTAATGTAAAGTCGGCTATAACTAATGCAGCCATAGCTTCTACTATAGGTACAGCTCTAGGTACAACACAAGGGTCGTGCCTACCTTTACCTTGCATTTCTACAGTGTTACCAGCCTTATCTATTGTTTCGTATTTTTGTATAAGCGTAGCAACGGGTTTAAAAGCGACATTAAAGTAGATGTCCATACCGTTACTAATACCACCCTGAATACCTCCAGAGTAGTTTGTTTTTGTGCTTCCATCGTTGTTAAAAGAATCGTTATGATCGCTTCCATACATGGTACTGCCATTAAAACCACTACCATACTCAAATCCTTTTACAGCATTTATAGAGAGCATCGCTTTTCCTAATTCGGCATGTAATTTATCGAACACAGGTTCTCCTAAACCTATGGGTACATTTTTTATAACACAACTAATTACGCCACCAACAGTGTCACCCTTACCTCTTACCTCTTTTATGTAAGATTCCATTTGTGCTGCCATATCTTGATCTGGACAACGAACAATGTTAGATTCTGTTTTAGTAAGATCTAAATCTGTATAAGGCTTATCTAGCTTCATAGAGCCTACACCAGACACATAAGCTTGAATTTCTATGCCTTTTAGCATTTGCTTGGCAATAGCCCCTGCAACAACACGACAAGCGGTCTCTCTTGCAGAACTACGTCCACCTCCACGGTAATCGCGTATACCGTATTTTTTATCGTAAGTATAATCGGCGTGACTAGGCCTGTAACTATCTTTTATATGGGTATAATCGTGCGATTTTTGATTTGTATTTTCTATAACAAATCCTATCGATGTTCCTGTAGTTACTCCCTCGAAAATTCCTGAATAAAACTTTACTCCGTCTGGCTCTTTACGCTGTGTAACAATAGCAGATTGACCAGGTTTTCTTCGGTTTAATTCGTTTTGAATTTCATCTAAATCTAACTTAATTCCAGACGGACAACCATCTATAACCCCACCTAAAGCAGGCCCATGAGATTCACCATAAGTTGTTAAATTAAATAGTCTACCAAATGAATTTCCAGCCATAATATATTTTTTTCGCTAAAATAAAGTTTTTTTAGAAAATAAGCACACTAAAACGCCGTCTAAACTTGTATAATTAAGCTATTATTTACCTAACTCACACCTATAAAATTGTTGTGCAACTAATGTATCATCATAAAATTGTAACAACTACAGCAAAGCTTCTCTTAAAATAGTTATTGGATGCTTTGCTTCGCGTTGTACGCCATCTTTAATTTGATGCCTACAACTGGTGCCATTGGCTGCTATAACAACCTGTTTTGAAGCTTTTCTAATTGCAGGAAATAATGTTTGCTCCCCTATTTGCATACTAACATCGTAATGCTCTTTCTCGTAACCAAAACTACCTGCCATACCACAGCAACCACTAGGTATAATAGTTACTTTATAATTTTCAGGTAAATTTAACACCGAAAAACTTGACCACTGACTATCTATCGCTTTTTGATAACAGTGACCATGAAATTTTATGGTTTTCGACGCCTTAGTAAATTGGGCTGCCGTAATATAACCTAACGCTACTTCTTTCATAATAAAGGCTTCTATTAACAAAGTATGTTTAGCTATCGCTTTCGCGGATTTTTTATCGTCTGCAAGCTTTAAATATTCATCTCTAAAGGTTAAAATGGCCGAAGGTTCGATGCCTATTAACGGAGTATCCTCGGTAACTAAATCTTTATAAAGTGCCACGTTGGTATTGGCACAAACTTTGGCTTCTTTTAAAAACCCTTTTGATATAAAAGAACGCCCAGACTCTACATTATTTAAAACTTTAACATTATAACGCAATGCACTTAAAAGCGCTATAGCATCCATACCTATTGGGCTATCTAAATAATTAGTAAACGCGTCATTAAACAAATAAACCGTTTTGTAATTTTTATTATTAAGTACTTTATTTTTATTTAAAAAAGATGTTAAACTAATAGAAGACAACAAGGGTAAAGATCTTGATTTTGCAATACCTAAAGACGCTTTAATTAAAGAAGATGTTATTTCATTTTTAAAGGCCACATTGGTAAGCTTGGTAAAACGACTAGCGTGTTTATTTATTTTGTTATTGTAAGCAAACAGCTTAGTGCGCCAATCGACACCGTTTTCTTTTTGGTATTGGTATTGAAATTCGGCTTTTAAACTTGCTACATCCACACTACTAGGGCACTCGGTAGCACAGGCCTTACAACTTAGGCACAAATCGAAAACATCTTTTAATGCTTTATAATCGAACTTATTAACTTTATCTGACTGGGTTAAAAATTCGCGAAGTGCATTGGCTCTTGCTCGCGTGGTATCTTTTTCGTTTCGAGTAGCTCTATAACTAGGGCACATAACACCTCCAAATTCTGGTAATTTACGGCAATCTCCAGAACCGTTACATTTTTCGGCTTCACGTAAAATACCTTCTGATTTAGAAAAATCTAAAAAAGTACTTATTTCTGGTTCTTTTCGGTTAGGCTCATAACGCAATGCTTTATCCATGGCATAAGGCGCTATAATTTTATTAGGGTTAAAAATATTATGCTTATCGAAAACCTTTTTTATTGTTTCTAATAACTTATAATTTTTATCGCCAATCATAAACGGAATAAACTCTGCTCGAACAATACCATCGCCATGTTCGCCGCTAAAAGACCCTTGGTAACGCTTAACCAAATGCGCCACTTGCGTTGTTATTTCTCTAAACAAATTAACGTCGGTCGCTTTTTTTAAGTTTAGTATAGGGCGTAAGTGTAATTCGCCTGCACCGGCATGAGCATAATAGACAATATCTTGTTTATAACGCGCCATTAACTGGGCAAAATCGGCAATATAATTTGATAAATCGGGTAAAGCCACAGCGGTATCTTCTATACAAGCGACCCCTTTATTGTCTCCTACAATATTACCTAACAAGCCCAACCCTGCTTTACGTAAATTATTAGCTTTATCGATATCAGCACCTTCTAAAACAGGATGCGCATAACTTAAACCTGTAGCATTTAAATCTTGCAACAAATTATCTGCTAAAAGCTTAACGTCCTTTAAAGTGTTTGCTCTTACTTCGCACATTAAAATAGCCTTGGGGTCTCCTTGTATAAACTGCCTGTTACTTTCTTGTTCTTTATTTTGCCTAGTACAATCTAGAATGGTTTTATCCATCATTTCGCAATTATACAAATCGTGTTTCATTACAGGTAAAACAGCATTTAAGCAAGCTTTAATAGTTTTAAAATGAGCAGCAATCATAATACGCTCTTGCGGTGGCAATGGGTCTAATTTTAATTTTATTTGTGTGCTAAAAGCCAATGTACCTTCGCTACCAGCTAATAATTTACACATATTAAAGGCCTCTTTACCACCAAAAACATCGCTCTTTATAAGCTCATCTATAGCATAGCCTGTATTTCTTCTATGAATTTCTTGCTTGGGGAATTGCTTTAATATTTCGTCTTGCGTAGAGGTGCTTTCTAGTGTTTTAAAAACTGATTTATAAATTTTACCCTCTAAGGTATTTGCTTCTTTTTTTTTATGAAATTCTTTGGCTGTTAAGCTTTTAAAAACAACCTCGCTACCATCGCTTAAAATAGTGTTTAGCTCTATAACTTTATCTCTAGTTACACCGTATTTTATACTGGTTGTCCCCGAGGAATTGTTACCAACCATACCTCCAATCATACAACGGTTAGACGTAGATGTATTAGGGCCAAAAAACAAACCAAAAGGTTTTAAATAGTTATTTAAAGCATCTCTTACTACACCTGGCTGTACGGTAACTGTTTTAGCTTCTTTATCTAAACTTATTATTTTTGTAAAGTATTTCGACACGTCTACAACAATGCCTTCTCCTACACATTGTCCTGCTAGCGATGTCCCTGCTGTTCGTGGTATTAAACTCGTGCTATTTGCTTTTGCAAAAGCTATTAGTTTTATAATATCGGCATTGGTTTTGGGGTAAGCTACTGCTAGCGGTAATATTCTATAAACAGAGGCATCTGTTGCATATATTGATTTAATTAAATCATCGTAAAATAACTCTCCAGAAAGCTCTTTTTCTAAAATACTTAATTGTGTAGAGATGTTCTTCATTTTTTTTGAATCATAACGTGCTATGCAAAGATGTTAAATATATAGCCATTATTAACTTTTTAAGATAAAAATACACGATAAATAGCATCTCTTTATAAAAATTACACGTACATAAACATAAAATTTACAATGAAAAAACAGCTCCTACTACTATTTATCTTTTTTTGTTTCTCTAAACTTATTTATTCTCAAGACTATAAGCACGCCATAGGTTTACGCCTAGGAGAAAGTAACGGTTTTGGAGCCGCAGTTTCTTACCAACAATTTATAACACAAAAAAACCGAATAGAATTAAATTTGGGATGGCTTAACAATACCAACAGCACCATAAAGCTTACAGCACTTTACCAATGGGTTATGCCTTTAAAAGATGATTTTTACTGGTATTTTGGAGCTGGTGCTGGGCTTTTTAATTTTAATAACAACAATACAGACAATACAACGACTTTACTTATTGCAGGTAATTTAGGTATAGAATATCGTCTAGATATACCCTTACAAATAGCGCTAGGTGTTAGACCCGAGTTGGGTTTTATTAGCGAAATAAACAACTTACATTTAAATACAGCATTAAGCGTGAGATACCGTTTTTAACCATAAAAAATCTCGTATTCTAAAAAGGATACGAGATTTTTTTTTATAATTATAATTTTGTTTTTTATTTTAAAAAACGACTGTGCCAACTTTCGCTTGCTGGTACTTCCCAATTTTCTTTAAACTCGCCTACATTGGCAACCAGGTTATTAAAAACAATCGTGTTTTTAGATACTGCTTTATCTTTAGCCATCTTTTTAAAGTCTACCAAAGATTTATGTGCAATGTATTCCCCTTGTTTGTAAGACACATTCATTTTATCCATTAAGTCGACGTTATATTCTTGCTCTAATTGCTGTATAAAACGCACTGAAGCATCTATAGAGCATCCTGTAGCAGCGTTTAAATCTTGATTTAAGCCAAGAATAATAAAACGTTTGTATTTTAATTGATATCCGGCTTGTAAATCGCTACCATGAGCCGTCCAATTTTTAATAAACTCGTTTAACTTAGATTGTAATTCCTCTAATTCTTGTTCGGAAAAAGAGCGATTCGCTTGATATATCCAAACTCTAGCGTGTTCTGGCAGGGTATTAAAATCTATTAACATGGTTTATTTTTAATAATTTATTAATGGTACTTTATTATTGTTTTTAGTGCTGTTTTAGATTTAGTTTATAAATCTTGTGCGTTTGCTATAAGCTCTGCTATATCCATAACTTGCACATCACTTTCTTTTTCTTTTGCTTTTACACCATCGGTCATCATGGTATTACAAAATGGGCACCCTGCTGCTACAATTTGTGGTTTTACATCTAGTGCTTGCTCGGTACGCTCTATATTAACTTCTTTATCGCCTTTTTCGGCATCTTTAAACATTTGTGCGCCGCCGGCACCACAACAAAGTCCGTTGCGTTTGCAGTTTTTCATTTCTACAAGTTCGGCTTCTAGTTTACGTATTAAGTCTCTTGGGGCTTCGTACACATTATTTGCACGCCCTAGGTAACAGGGGTCATGAAATGTAATGCGTTTGCCTTTGTACTTACCGCCTTCTATGGTTAAACGCCCTTCGTCTAGCAATGTTTTTAAAAATTGCGTGTGGTGCATAACTTCGTAATTACCACCTAGTTCTGGGTATTCGTTTTTTATGGTATTAAAACAGTGCGGGCATGCGGTTACTATTTTTTTTACTTGGTAGGCGTTTAAAACTTCTATATTGGTTACGGCCTGCATTTGAAAAAGGAATTCGTTACCTGCTCGTTTTGCAGGATCGCCTGTACAGCTTTCTTCGGTGCCTAGCACTGCGAACTCTACTTTAGCTTTGTTTAATAGTTTAACAAATGCTTTTGTTATTTTTTTTGCTCTATCGTCAAAACTTCCAGAACAGCCTACCCAAAATAAAACTTCTGGTTGTTTGCCTTGGGCTGTATATTCTGCCATGGTTGGCACTTTTAGCAATTCGCTCATGGTTATAAGTTTAATACCGTGGTGGTATGTTTATGTTTTGTTTTTTTGCGTTAGGGATTGCAGCGGCATCCTTTTTAAAATTTATTGGTCTTTAAGCTTGCTTTGTACTTTTACATGGGTTTATAACATATACGCTGCTTTTAGGTATGCCTTTTAAAAAGATATAGCGTAAAGCCCGACCCTTGTGGTAACGCCCTAATTATGTTACTCGTCTTTCCAATTTAATCGGTCCATTTGGTTGTATGGCCATGGTGCACCGTTGTTTTCTATGTTACTCATCATGTTATTAAGCTCTACGGGTGCTGCAGATTGCTCCATAACCAAATAACGACGCATGTCTAGTATGATGGATAATGGATCGATACTTACTGGGCAGGCTTCTACGCAGGCATTGCATGAGGTACAGGCCCAAAGCTCTTCGTTGGTTATGTAATCGCCTAGTAACTGCTTGCCATCGTCGGTAAATACGCCTTTGTTGGCATCTATGTTTTTACCTACTTCTTCTAGACGGTCTCTGGTATCCATCATTATTTTACGAGGCGATAGTTTTTTACCGGTTTGGTTGGCTGGACATTCGCTTGTGCAACGGCCACACTCGGTACAGGTGTAGGCGTTTAATAATTGCACCCAGTTTAGGTCTTGTACGTCGCTGGCTCCAAATTTTTCTGGCACGTCGTCTTCACTTCCTTCTGGTGCTGCTGCAAATGGATCGACGTTAGGATCCATCATCATTTTTACCTCTTTGGTTACAGCTGCTAGATTATTAAATTCGCCTTGAGGTTTTACGCTACCGTAATATGTGTTTGGAAATGCTAATAATATGTGTAAGTGTTTTGAATAGTATAAATAGTTTAAAAACACGAGTATTCCTGCTATGTGCAACCACCATGCGCCACGCTCGATAAGGTGTAGTGTGCTAACTGATAGTGATGAGAATGCAGGGGCTATATATTGACTTATTATATTGCCTGAGTTTAATTCTTGAAAATGGACATCGGTGGCATTCATGATTAGAAATAAGGCCATGAGTACCATTTCGAAATATAAAATATAATTTCCGTCGTTTTTTGGCCAAACTGTCATTTCACTTTTCCAGAAACGAGCAATTTTTAATGTGTTACGTCTTAACCAAAATACAACTACAGCTATGAATACTAGCACAGCCAAAACCTCGAACGTACCAATAAGAAAACCATAAACAGCGCTTGGTAAAACATTTAAACCTATACGGTGTGTACCAAAAAGGCCATCTATAATAATTTCTAATACTTCTATATTTATAATTATAAAACCTACGTAAACAACAACGTGTAAAAAACCAGATATAGGGCGCCTTACTAGCTTAGATTGCCCTAGAGCGATCATGGCCATATTTTTCCAGCGTTGCGATGTGTTATCGCTTACGTCTACATCTTTACCTAGTTTTATGTTTCTAAGTAATTTTTTTACATTTTTTGCAAAAAAACCAACGCCTAAAGCGAGTAGTATTGCAAATATGATGTTGGGTATTATTGCCATGTATATTTAGTTTTGTGGTGCCTGGTATGGAATTTCTTTTTTTGAAAGAATTCTTGTGTATCGCTTTGGGTGTAATTTAAAGTCTTTTAAAAGGGCTTCTAACTCTTTGGTTGCTCCTTCTAGATTGGTATAAAGTTTTTCGTCTTTAAGTAATTTACCCATAGAGCCTTCGCCTTGTTGTAGGTTTACTAATACTTTATCGAATGTGTTTAAGGTAGACTCTAATTTGTTTACTGTAGCACCCAAATCGGTTTGCGATAGTGTGTTTGTTACCTTGCTTAGGTTATTTGTTGCTACTTCGGCATTATTTAAAACAGCACCTAATTTATCTTGATTACTTTTTATTAACTTGTTTAATGCTTGAGAGGTCCCTTTAAAGGATTCTATTGTAGTTGTTAATCCTGCAATACTATTTTTTAGGTTAGATTTCGTTTTCTCGTCTAACACATCATTCAAATTAACAAGTAACTTGTCTGCACTACCCATAGCACCTTCTATTTTATCTTGCAATGGTGTTAACTTGTCTTCTACAATGGCTGTAATGCCAGACTTTGTAGCACCAACTAAAGTATCGCCACTTTTTGCTATTTCGGCTTTATCGAAAACAGGTATTATAGCCAATGCTTTGCCACCAATTAAGCCTGCATCGTAAACTTCTGC
>CALHCQ010000128.1 GCA_937936645.1 uncultured Algibacter sp. | reverse complement strand
TAAAAGTACTTGTTGTAAATGCTTTAAGACACGATTTACATCATTCGCATTTTAATTTAGAAGAGGCATTAAGTTTTATAAATAAAGTAAAACCCGAAAAGGCATACATAACACACATTAGTCATTTATTAGGGTTTCATGACGATGTGGAAAAAAAACTACCACATCATGTTTTTTTAGCATACGATAATTTAAAAATTACCATTTAATACTTACAGACATGAAGCAAAAAATATTTATGTATTTATTTTTCTTTACATTACTTTTAGTAGTGTTTCAATATGTAAATGCAACTCGTATCTATAAAACACAAGAAATACAGTTAAATAATTACAGAGCAAAATTAAAAACATATAAAGATTCTATTTCTAGTTTAAACGACGATTTGGTAAACAAAGTTCATTTTGATTTAAACAGAAATGAAGACGCCATTTCTTATTTTGAAAAAGACGGTATAGATGTTAGTACTTTAATTCCTTTTATTAAAGATGAATTGTATAAGTTAAACGAAAAAAAAGGACAACACCCTATAGTGCCTTATGCGTCTAGCGAAGGAAACCATATGCTAATTAACACTGTAAAAATTTTAAACCACAAATGGATTATTGCAGATTTCTCTGATGGTGAATATTGGGGAGAGTTATTTATAACTTACACTGTGGATAAAAATAAACAGGTTTCATTTAACTTGGAAGCGTCTTTTTTATATCCTTTTAACTAAACTTTTATTTAAATAAGTCGATATAAGGAAATGGTGTTGTAAATACGCCGTTTCCTATGGTCGCGTACCCTAAACTATAAGACAAGCGCTTAGGTTGTAAATTATTTAATTCTGTTATAATTTAATATTTATAAGATATAGAATATCTCACGCTGTTGTATTAACAGCGTCTACACGAATTATTTTTTATAAGCAATCCCTTTTTGTTTTTGTGTTTCTCCAACATAAGAATATTCGTAGGTATAAGAAGAATCTGTTGTCGTTAAAATTTTTAAATGTATATCCTTGTGGTCTGCCATACTTTTTGGATGTATGGTTTTAAAAATAACTTCGCAGTCATTTATCCAACGTAGGCTAGAAGAGTCTGTTTTTGTGTTATAAGTTTCAATTTGTAACTTTTGTGTTCTAGTAAATTCAGATTTGTAAATGATATCGTTAATGCTAACTTCACTATAAAATGTTCCTGTTGCAAAATCTTTACAATTTCTTTCTTTTTCGTAACAACTTAAAAAAGGTAAAATAGACAAGTAGAGTAGTATTCTTTTCATAGCATTGTTTTTATGCAAAGCTAAGAAACTAAATAATTAATTCTTGTAGTTTTTAAAAGTACCATCAGAATAAAATATAACAATACGCTCTATGCTTTTATTATTGTCTTCGTTTTTTAAATGATTTAAAATAGGAGTAGCAACATCTATGGGTTTTGTATCATTATTGTTGTCCAAAGGTTTTTGTGATTCTTGAACCGTTGGAGTAGGTGTAGAGAAAAGATCTGGGTCAGATTTTGGAAAAGTACCTTTGCCATTTAGAAGCCAATAAAGTTCTACCTCTGGGAATGCTTCTAAAATTTTTAGAACAAAATCTAAACTCGGTTTATTTCTACCAGATAGAATATGAGATATGCTAGAGCGTTGTACACCTATTTTTTCGGCAAAAGAAGAGGCCGATTCTCCATAATAATCTATAACTTTTTGTAAACGCTTAGTAAATGCTTCTATGTTTATCATTGTAAACAAATGTTTAAAAATTGTACATTTACAAATGTAACAATAAATAGTTACATAACCAATATGCTTTGGTATACAGTCTATTTTATTAAATAATAAGTTTAAATATATGTATTTAAAGTATTGATTATTAGATTATTGATTTATATTATTAATCTTGTGTATATATTTGTGGATTAGCGTATTGTAAAATGAAACAAAACTCGCGCCTGTTGTTTACAATAATACACACATGAATAAATTTAACTGTTTACATTTGTAATAATCTAATTGTTTACATTTGTATCATAAAATACAACCATGGAAATAACAGTAATTGAGTCTCTGTATTCAACACATAAAGAAAATGCTTTATCGCACAGATATATAAACAACAATTCTATAAAACCTTTATTAGATAAACTACCAAGTGCGGCGCAAGTAACAGTAATAGGACGCTCGGTTTTAAAGGCGCCTATTTACGGTATTAAATTAGGTGTGGGGGCTAAAAAGGTTTTAATGTGGTCGCAAATGCATGGTAACGAATCGACAACTACAAAGGCTGTTTTCGATTTGTTAAATACACTTTTAGTTTCGCAAACCGATGTAAGCGATATATTAAAAGACTGTACATTATATATTATACCTATTTTAAGTCCAGATGGAGCTCATGCTTATACGCGCATTAATGCTAATAAGGTAGATTTAAATAGAGATGCTCAAGCGCTTACACAGCCAGAAAGTAAAGTGTTGCGGGCTGTTTACAATAGTTTTAAGCCGGACTTTTGCTTTAATTTACACGGGCAGCGTACTATTTTTAGTGCAGGAGAAACTAATAACATAGCTACGGTGTCCTTTTTGTCACCTGCTCAAGATCAAGATTGTACGGTAACACCCAATAGACAAAAATCTATGGAGGTTATTGCTGCAATGAACAAGGTGTTACAGCAAACCATACCTAATCAAGTAGGGGTTTACGATGATGCTTTTAATATAAACTGTGTTGGAGATACTTTTCAAAGCGAAAATACGCCAACGATACTGTTTGAGGCAGGGCATTTTAAGAGTGATTATGCAAGAGAAGAGACGAGAAGGTATATTTATGCTTCTTTATTATCTGGGTTAAATTACATTGCTAAGAACAACGTGTCAGGTGATCTTTATAAGCCTTATTTTGATATTCCAGAAAATGGAAAGTGTTTTTTAGATATTATTATAAGAAATGCCAAGGTTAAAGGACTTAAAACAGATGTTGGTATCTTATTTGTAGAAACGCTTATTGGTGGTAAAGTGGAATTTGTACCTAAAATTGTGCGTATAGAAAATTTGAATTCGTTTTATGGGCATCGGGAAATAAATGCAAATAATAATAGTGTGCTTACCAAGGCGGGTGAGGCGTTAGTGTTAGAATTAGAAGTCGATGTTATTGTAATTAAATCCGATGAAATACAACTTGCTCTAAAATAAATCGCATTTTTAGTGTGTATTTATTAAATAAAATGTATTAATTTTGGTTTTTTATTATGACAACTACATTATGGGGAAAATTAAATTAGACGAAATTGATCACCAAATTCTTGATATGTTAATAGACAATACGAGAATTCCTTTTACAGATATAGCAAAGAAGCTCTTAATATCTGCAGGAACGGTTCATGTTCGTGTTAAAAAAATGGAAGAGTCTGGAATAATTAGAGGGTCTTCGTTAACTTTAGACTATAAAAAACTAGGATACTCTTTTATAGCTTACGTAGGTGTGTATTTAAACAATACATCGCAAACAAAATTTGTTTTAGAGCGTATTAACGAAATACCATTTGTTACTGTAGCTCATATAACAACAGGTAAGTTTAATATTTTTTGTAAAATACGTGCTAGAAGTACAGAGCATGCAAAAGAAGTTATATTTAAATTAGATGATATAGAAGGGGTTTACAGAACAGAAACGATGATATCTCTAGAGGAGAGTATAAACGATAAAAAACGCTTAATGCACTCTATATTTAACGAAATGTAGTGTTTAAGTAGTACATACAGTTAAAAAAAGCGCTTATCAATTAATTGATAAGCGCTTTTTTTTATGCTAAGCATAATAAATTTATTTTTTTCGACTATTAAATAACATTACTCCTTGTTAAATGCGTAGATTTTAAACATTAATTGTTTAGATTTGTTGCATGGAGAATTATGTGTCAAAAAACATGAAGTATTTAAGAGAGCAAAAAGGGCTTTCTCAAGAAAATTTCGGACAGATTTTAAATATTTCTAGAGCTCAAGTTTCTACATTCGAGCGTAATTGTTCTGCGCCCTCTATAGAGGTCTTAATTGCAGCGTCCAATTACTTTAAAATTTCTGTGGATATGTTAGTTAAAACCGATTTAACTAAAACGAATAACACGTCTTTTATAGAGCTAGAAAACAAACGTATACTCTTTCCTATAACTATAGATGTAGATAATGATGATCTTATAGAGGTAATACCTGTTAAAGCTTCTGCAGGTTATGCTAATGGTTATGATGACCCCGAGTATATAGAGCAGCTTCAAAAAATAAAA
Source organism: uncultured Algibacter sp. (assembly GCA_937936645.1). Classification (GTDB taxonomy): domain Bacteria; phylum Bacteroidota; class Bacteroidia; order Flavobacteriales; family Flavobacteriaceae; genus Postechiella. The sequence goes on along the minus strand of CALHCQ010000128.1, from coordinate 2,715 downwards.
TTACCTTTCTTGCCAACGGGCAAGCATCGTGCGTTTCCTATAAAAGGAGACTCTATGTTGCCTATGAAAGATGGGGCGTTTGTTGTAGGTCGTTTTATTGAACGTAGAGAAGATATAGCAAGCGGCAAAACCTGTGTTGTGGTAACTTTAAACCACGGTATTGTATATAAGCGAGTTTATAACCAAATAACGCTTAATAACACTTTAAAGTTAGTGTCCGATAATCCTGCTTACGAACCTTATAATGTTTCTATAGATGAGGTGTTAGAGGTTTGGGAGTTTGCTTGCAGTATTAACCTTCAAGAGTATAGCGAGAGTGAGTTAAAAATTAGTAGTATTCTAAATATGTTTAATACGCTAGGGATTGAGTTAAAGGCATTAAAAAAACAATTGGTATGATTTATAGTATTATTGATGTAGAGACCACGGGGCAAACAAACCGAATAACAGAAATATCTATATTTAAATACGACGGAAATAAAGTTATAGACGAGTATACTACGCTTGTAAACCCAGGAGAGGTAATACCTGTATATATTACTGTTTTAACGAATATAGATAATGCTACGGTGGCTAATGCGCCTTATTTTAAAGATGTTGCTCAAGCTATTTTAGATTTTACAAAGGATACCGTATTTGTGGCTCATAATGTTAATTTTGATTATAAGATGATAAGCGGCGAGTTTAAGCGTTTGGGGCTATCTTTTAACAGGGATAAATTATGTACAGTGCGTTTATCTAGAGCTTTGTTTAAGGGATTGCCTTCGTATAGTTTGGGTAAGTTGTGTAAATCTTTAGATATTCCTTTAAAAGATAGGCACAGGGCTAGGGGAGATGCGGAAGCTACTGTTATTTTGTTTCAAAAATTACTAAATCAAGAAGATGCTTTGTTTGTTTTCGAGAGTCAGTTATTGGCTAGTAAAAAAGACAAGCCTCCAAAAAACTCAAATTTAAAGGCTGTAGATTTTGATGCATTATCAGAGCATGTAGGTGTTTATTTTCTTTATAACGCTAATCACGATGTTATTTTTGTTGGACGAGCAAAAAATATAAAAAAAGCGGTTTTAAACTTGTTCAACAGTAAAAAAAGAAAAGATGTAGATATGTGTGCAGAGGTGGCTTCTATAGATTTTAAATGTTCTGGACACGATGCTATAGCGCAGTTAATGGAGTTGGAGGCTGTTACTAAAAATCAACCTAAGTACAATGTTGTTAAGAAAGTCAACCCTAAAACGTATAGTATTTTTAATTATACCGATCGTAGTGGTGTTGTGCATTTGTCTGTCAATATAACAAAATTAGCGCCTTTTTCTTTAAAAGTATTTGCTAGTCAAAAAGATGCGCTTTTGTTTTTAAAACAAATAGGTGTTACTTATAATTTGTGTCCTAAGTATACAGCGATACAGACTAATTTAGGGGTGAACTCTGCTTCGTGCAAGGCTGGCGTTTGTTATGGTGTTTGTAAAAAAGAGGAAGCTGTAGAAGATTATAATAATCGTGTAAAAAAAGCGATTAATTATCTTAAGGATAAAAAACAAAACAACGTTATTAAATTAAAGGGGAGAGATGTTAATGAAAATGCATTTTTGTTAATTGCCGATGGTGTGTATAAAGGGTATGGTTTTGTGTCTAAAGATGAAGATGCTGTTCTTAATGCGTCTACTTTGGAGACTTATGTTGTGCCTCAAGAATTTACACTTGGTGTGCAACGTGTTTTGTGTTCGTTATCATCTTTTTAATAGTGTTTATGTTTATTTTTAATTGAAAAAAGGTTAAACTATTACTTTAATAGTTTAACCTTTTTTATTGAAGTTTTTATTTATATAGTTTATGTAACTAGTTTATTATTAGTTTTTTACTTGTTTTTTTTACCTGTTTTGTCTTTTATCTCTACCATATACAATCCAGCTTGTAAAGTACTTGTGTTAAAATCTGTTTTTGAGTCATGATGGTGATCTGATAATGATTTACTAGCAACAACTTTACCTATAAGATTATAAATCGTTATTGTTTTTCCTTCTAGATTATGAGCATCATCCATATACATAATATTATGAACAAGCTAGATTAGAAAGGTATTGCATAGTGATTGTTGAGGTATTTCTATTCTCTAAACCTTACTCTAGTATTTATAGTTATAATTCATTTATTACAATAATAATTTTTGTATTGAAGCTTTATACGATATTAGTTTTGTAATCCCTAAATGATACCGTATTAATTAATGAACAACTGTCAAGTATATGTTTAAGTTTAATATGCCATTTCTACAATTTTAATTACTTTTTCTGGAGTAAGTGCTTTGTGTTCGCCTATGGCTGTCCATCCTCGTTTTGTAAATCGATCTGCAATAGTTTCTGCTGTACCTTTAAAATCTTTGGTGTAGTTCGATAATTTTGTATCGATATCTAAATCTTTAAAAAACTGTTCGGTTTTATCTATGGCTAATTTCGCTTTGTTGTCTAAGTCTCCTGTTTTTATACCCCATACGCGTTCGGCATATTGTGCTAGTTTTTCTTTTTTGGTTTCAAAATTGAATTTGTAATGACTTGGTGTAATAATGGCTAGTGTACGTGCGTGATCTATACCAAATAGTGCTGTTAACTCATGTCCCATAGCGTGTATTGCCCAGTCGGTAGGTACGCCTTTTTGTAGTAAACCATTTAATGCCATGGTACAGCTCCACATGAAATTTGATGCCGCTTCATGATTTGT
>CALHCQ010000127.1 GCA_937936645.1 uncultured Algibacter sp. | reverse complement strand
TACCATTAACTTTGGCTTTCTCTTCGGCAGATCTAATATCGACATGTATTTCGCTACATGGTCCACATGGGCCTTGGTCTCCCATTTCCCAAAAATTATCTTTTTTATTACCTTTTAAAATTCGGTCTTCATCTATAAATTGTTTCCAAAAATCGTAAGCCTCGGTATCCATAGCAGTGCCATCTTCTTCACTACCCTCAAAAATGGTTACATATAAAATATCTTTATCTATACCGTAAACATCTACTAAAAGCTCCCAAGCCCAAGCAATAGCTTCTTTTTTAAAGTAATCGCCAAAGCTCCAGTTTCCTAGCATTTCAAATAAAGTGTGGTGGTAGGTATCGTAACCCACCTCTTCTAAATCGTTATGCTTACCAGAAACACGCAAACATTTTTGCGTATCTGATATTCTTACGTTTTTAGGCTCGGCATTGCCTAAAAAATACTCTTTAAAAGGCACCATACCTGCATTAACAAACATTAATGTTGGATCGTCTTTTAAAACCATTGGTGCAGAGGGTACAATGCTGTGCTTTTTTTCTTCAAAAAAACTTAAAAACTTAGAACGAATATCTTGTGATTTCATGTACTTGTATTGAAAATCTTATTAAAATTATATTATTAAAATAAACTACTGTAATTAACAACGTTTTAACTACAATCTAAATAGTATTACTAAAACATAAAATATTTTTTTTGTAGGTTTGTTTAAACCCAAAATTACCAATAGGTATTTTAATTTTTGATACAAAAATAGTATATTTTAACAAATGAGTAAGGTAAAATATTATTACGATCCAGAATCACTATCCTACAGAAAAATAGAGCGTAAAAAAAAGACAACTATTAAGTATGCTTTTATGTTTCTTTTGGCAGCTTGTTTATTTGGTTTTATGGCTGTTTTTATTGCTGGTCATTATATAGAATCGCCCAAAGAGAAAGCCTTAAAGCGGGAATTAGACAATATGAAATTTCAATTTGAACTTCTTAATAAAAAAATGAAAGATGCTGAAGTTGTATTGGAAAATATAGCCGATAGAGATAATAATATTTATCGTGTTTATTTTGAGGCAAACCCAATACCCGAAGAGCAACGCAAAGCTGGTTTTGGAGGGGTAAATCGATATAAAAAATTTGAAGGTTTTGATAACTCTAAACTTATTGTAGATAGTAAGAAACGTATAGACATTCTTGAAAAACAAATTGTTGTTCAATCTAAATCTTTAGACGAGATCGCAAAATTGGCCGAAGAAAAAGAAAAATTATTAATTGCAATACCCGCCATACAGCCTGTAAGTAATGAAGATTTAACACGTATGGCATCTGGCTACGGTATGCGATCTGACCCTTTTACAAAGGTTAGAAAAATGCACTGGGGTATGGATTTTTCTGCGCCTAGAGGCACACCTGTATACGCTACAGGCAATGGTGTTGTTGTTCGTGCCGACTCTGGATCTAGAGGTTATGGTAGGCATATAAGAATAGATCACGGCTATGGCTACATTAGTCTATACGCACATTTATACAAGTATAATGTAAAGAAAAACCAGAAAGTAAAACGAGGCGATTTAATTGGCTTTGTTGGTAGTACAGGTCGGTCGGAAGCACCACACTTACACTACGAAATATCTAAAGATGGTAAACGTATAAACCCCGTAAACTTTTACTATGGTAATTTAACAACCGAAGAGTTTAACAGGCTCTTACAAAATGCCTCTCTAGAAAATCAATCTTTAGACTAATATGTACATCGACCTGCCAGATAAAAGATATTACAGTATTGGTGAAGTTGCCAAGGCCTTTAACGTAAACACGTCTTTAATACGGTTTTGGGAAAAAGAATTCGATGTTTTAAAACCTAAAAAGAACGCTAAGGGCAATAGAAAATTTACACCTCAAGATATTAGCAACCTAAAATTAATTTACCACTTAGTTAAAGAACGTGGTTTTACTCTAGAAGGTGCAAAAACACATTTAAAAGAAGAAAAAAAACAAACCCTTAATAATTTCCAAATTATTAGTAAATTAGAAAACATAAAAAATCAACTTGAAAAAATAAAAAAACAATTATAAGTTGACTGACCTTAAAATCTAACATAAAACAAAAAACATGAAAAAATTTTTACCATTAATAGTTATCGGAGCCATTATTTTTTTGCTTTTTAGCTGGGCAATTGGCGTTAACAATATGCTTGTAGAAAAAGAAGGCATTGCAAAAGCACAGTGGGCCAATGTAGAAAGCTCGTACCAAAGGCGTGCCGATTTAATACCCAACTTAGTATCTACAGTAAAAGGATACGCTGCGCACGAAAAAAGCACTCTAGAGGGCGTTATTAAAGCAAGATCTGAGGCTACAAAAACAACCATAGATGCTGGTAACCTTACGCCAGAAAATATGGCACAGTTTCAAAAAGCACAACAAGGCTTATCTGGAGCACTATCTAGATTATTGGTAACCGTAGAACGCTATCCAGATTTAAAAGCCGATAAGAGCTTTTTAGAATTACAATCGCAACTAGAGGGCACAGAAAACAGAATAAATGTAGAGCGTAATAAATTTAATAAACTTGCAGGTGCTTATAACATTGTAATACAAAAAATACCAACTAATATTATTGCAAATTTTAGAGGTTTTAAAGCCATGTCTTTATTTAAAGCTGATGCTGGAAGCGAGAATGCGCCTAAAGTTCAATTTTAATGTCTAAAATAGAAACTTTTTTAAGCAACAGCGAAGAGCAAGATATTATTGAAGCTATAAGGTTAGCTGAATTAAACACCTCTGGCGAAATACGCGTACATATAGAAGCCACAGCAAATGGTAATGCTAACACACGTGCTTTAGATGTTTTTTACAGCTTAAAAATGAACAACACCAAATTACAAAACGCTGTATTAATATATGTTGCCATAGACGATAAAACTTTTGTTATTTATGGCGACAATGGTATTAACAAATGTGTACCAGAGAACTTCTGGGATAGCACTAAACAAGTTATAGAAGGGTATTTTAAAAAAGGTCTTTTTAAACAAGGTTTAGTGGCTGGTATTACAAAATGTGGCGAACAATTAAAACATTATTTTCCATACAGCGCTTTAGATGAAAACGAACTTACTAACGAAATATCTAAAGGATAACAGGCTTATGTTTACATTTTATTTAAAAGATTTACCTAAGCATATTGGACTTTTTTTAATTTGCTTTCTAGCTGCTACCGCTAATTTATTAGCGCAATATACCATACCCCAAAAACCTAAAGAACAAACAAGTGTTTACGATTACGCAAAACTTTTAAATAGAAATGAAAAACAAAATCTAGAGCGTAAACTTGTAAAATATTCCGATTCTACATCTACTCAAATTGTTATTGCAATTATAAACACTACAGAAGGTGAAAACATTAATTTTCTTGGCGCACAATGGGGAGAAAAATGGGGTATTGGAAAAGAAAACAAAGACAATGGTATTTTAATACTTCTTGCTAAAAATGATAGAAAAATAGCCATAAACACGGGTTATGGTGTAGAACACCTTTTAACAGATGCTTTATCTAGACGCATTATACAAAGAGATGTTGTGCCCTACTTTAAACAAGGGAATTACTATGGTGGTTTAAATAATGCGACCAATTCTATTTTTAAAGTTTTAAACGGTGCTTATAAAAGCTCAAGGCAAGACAATGCCAACGGTATTCCAATTGGAGCTATTGTGTTTCTATTTTTTATTTTTATGATTATTCTTATTGCGATTTCTAAAAATAAACGAAACGGCGGCGGAGGTAATAACGGACATAAAACAAGCTCTTTAGATGATCTTTTAGAAGCCATAATATTTAGCAACTCTGGCCGAGGCAGTTACCGCGGAGGCAACTTTAGAGGCGGTGGCTTTGGTCGTGGAGGTTTTGGTAGTGGTGGCTCTAGTGGCGGTTTTGGTGGTGGCTTTGGAGGTGGTGGCTTTGGAGGCGGTGGAGCCTCTGGGGGCTGGTAATAAAAACCTAAACACATCCTTTAAGTAAAAAGGTATTATCTACTTAATATTGATAACAAAAAAAGTCAGATGTTAAACATCTGACTTTTTTTATAGAATAAATCTCAAATTATTTTTTACGCATATAAACACTAATAGGAACACCATTAAAACCAAAACGTTGACGTAATTTGTTCTCTAAAAATCGCTTATAAGGCTCTTTTACATATTGCGGTAGGTTACAGAAAAAAGCAAACTGCGGTTGTGGTGTTGGCAACTGCATGATATACTTTATTTTAACAAACTTAGCTTTATATGCTGGTGGTGGGTAATTTTCTATTAATGGTAATAACACCTCGTTAAGCTCGCTTGTTTTTATTTTTTTAGTTCTATTTTTATAAACCTCAACAGCTGTTTCTATGGCTTTGTAAATACGCTGTTTTGTTAAAACCGATATAAAAACAACAGGAACATCTGTAAAAGGTTCCATTTGTTTTTTTATAGCTTTCTCGTATTCTTTTACAGACTTATGGTCTTTTTCTACTAAATCCCATTTATTAACAAGTACAACAATACCTTTTCTATTACGCTCTGCCAACCAAAAGATATTTTGCACTTGGCCGTCAAAACCACGTGTTGCATCTAAAACAACTAGACAAACGTCGCAATGCTCTATGGCACGTACACTTCGCATTACGGAGTAAAACTCTAAATCTTCTTTAACCTTAGACTTTCGTCTAATTCCTGCTGTATCTACTAAATTAAACTCAAAACCAAAACGGTTGTATTTAGTATCTATAGAGTCTCTAGTAGTACCTGCTATGTCTGTTACAATGTAACGATCTTCACCAATTAATGCATTAATAAATGACGATTTACCTGCATTTGGTCTTCCCACTACAGCAAATCTAGGCAAAGGTTCTTCTTCTACTTCTTCTTCTGGCTCTGGTAATTTTTCGACTAAGGCATCTAGTAATTCTCCTGTACCACTACCGTTAATACTTGCAATAGTATAATATTCTCCTAGTCCTAAAGCATAAAACTCTACCGCATCTTCGGCACGTTTTCCATTATCTACTTTATTAACAACTAAAAAAACAGGCTTGTTAACTTTACGTAATAACTTAGCAACGTCTTCATCCATTCCTGTTACGCCAGTTTCTACATCTACCATAAAAATAATAGCATCTGCTTCTTCTATAGCTAACTCCACTTGCTTATCTATTTCTGCCTCAAAAATGTCGTCGCTACCTAATACATAACCTCCTGTATCTATTAAAGAAAACTCTCTACCATTCCAATCACTTTTACCATAATGACGATCTCTTGTAACTCCACTAACAGCATCTACAATGGCCTCGCGACGCTGAATTAATCTATTAAAAAAAGTGGATTTACCAACATTTGGTCTTCCTACTATAGCTACTATATTGCTCATAATCTTAATTTTACTTGTTACACCTTATCTGATGCCTTAATATTTCTATCCGAAATATTTTGCAAAAATAGTAAATATAGACGACGCAAAGTTCTTTTTTAATAAAGATTGAAGGGCTTTTAATTTTCTTCTTATAAAAAACACTTCTTAGCATTAAAAAATCTTAACGCATGAATCATTATTTAGGCTAAAAATGTGTAAAATAAAAAAAGGCCCGATTTAAAATCAGACCTTTTAAATACAATTGTTTTTTACTTCGAATAAATATTTAGAGTTGCATTGTCTGGTGCTTCGTTAGACACGATTAGCATTGTTTTACCATTAGGGCTATCTTCAGGCTTAACTATTAACAACCCTTCTGGAGATGTATTTCTTAGACGTTGTACAAAAACAGGATTAAAAACATCGTTTATATTATATATTAAAACATCGCCACTTCTTTCTAAACCGATTACAGCATAGGTATCTTCTCCTTCTACAAAGGTCGTTACAGCTTCTGGTTCAGAACCTTTATCATCAGATCTGTTTTCTTTATAATTTCCAAAATCAAAAAGCCCCATTAAAGTAAACTCATTTCCAGAGTCGAAAATAAGTTTTCCATTTGTATTCCAAATAGAAAAAGATCGCGCCCCATAACCATGAATTTCATCTATATCGCCATCGTTATCAATATCGCCACGAGCTGTAGTCACTTTTAAACGTCCTAAGTTTTCTTTTAATTGTAACGTTTCTGCATCTGGATAAGCTACCGGGTCTAAAATTAAATCGCTAACTCTCGCCTCTTCCGAATAGCCTTTGTAATCTCTTGCATCACCTTCGTTGGCTGTAATGATATACCCTACGCCATTTATTTCAAAATAATCGATGGCATCTGGCTGATAAAAACTTTTTACAGGCCATAGTTTTAAGCGGCCAACATTATTGTCTTTATCACTTAAATCGAAAGCTAATTCAGAATAATCTTTAGTTCCTAATGGATAAATATCTGTAATTGTTTTTGATGCGATATCTAACTTTGCGATTCCATTGTTTTCTTGTAATGCTATAAACGCCGTTTTAGAATTGGACGAAACTGTTATATATTCTGGCTCTACATCGGTACTTAAGTTTGCCGCTGGTCCAAAAACTCTAAATCCTTGAGCTTTTAATTGGGATTCTTGATTATTAAAAGCATCAAAATATATTTGAGTTGCTGTACGTTCTAATACATCTATTAATGTTAAAGAACCTTTAGGGTCTATAGTATAATCATCATTAGGCTCACCTTCATTTGCTGCTATTATGTATTCTCCATTTGGAGTAAAGGTTACCATATCTGGCAAAGCACCTGCTGTTATATTTGCATAGGGCACGGTTAAATTATCTGTTTCAAAAATAACAACGTTACCATTATTGGTAGCTGTAGCAGCTTCTATTGCAATAGCTAAAAAACCGTTTTTACATGCTATAGAGTTTACATTACCGCCATACAAGGTAACATCGATAGCCGATTTTATAACCGGTATCTCAGGATTTGAGATATCGATAACTTCAACTTGCTTAGCATCTGCATTTGTAGAAAAAATTGTTTTTGTATTCGCATCGTAAGCAGAAATTTCTGGAACACCATCGCCCAATGCTATTTTTGATGTGGTAGAGAAAAAAGCTTGCTTTGTTTCGCTTTGCCCATCTAAACCATCTATACCGTTTTTACCATCTACACCATCATCTACACAAGAAATAAGTAATACACAGGTTAGAGGTAAAACACTAACAAGGTCTAATAATTTTTTAAGTTTCATATTTTTTTATTTTGATTGATAAACAAATATGAAACTCTACATTAAACAGAATGTTACTAGAATTACAAATTAGGGTTAGCTTTTAGCGGTTATTGTAACCAAAACGTTTTAACATGTTTTGATTGCTACGCCAATTTTTATTAACTTTTACGTACAATTCTAAATGAATTTGCTTTCCAAAAAAAGTTTCTAAATCTTTTCTTGCCTCTACACCTACACGTTTTAACGCACTTCCTTTGTGACCTATAATAATACCTTTTTGTGTTTCGCGCTCTACCATAATAACCGAGCGAATTCTAATAATTTTCTCTTCCTCAAAAAATTCTTCTGTATCTACCTCTACAGCATATGGAATTTCTTTTTTGTAGTGTAATAAAATTTTCTCACGAATATTTTCGTTTATAAAAAAGCGTTCTGGCTTATCTGTTAGCTGGTCTTTGGGGTAAAAAGCAGGAGATTCTGGTAATAGTTCTATAATTCTACTAAAAACCTCTTTTACTTGAAAACCTTCTAGTGCAGATACCGGAATAATTTCGGCATTAGGTACTTTTTTTGCCCATAGTTGCACTTGCGATTCCAATTGTGCTTGGTCCGATTTATCGATTTTATTTAAAAGTAACAAAACAGGTATTTTAGAGCTTGTTATTTTTTTAAAAAAAGCTTCATCTTTTAATTCTTGCTCTCCAATTTCTACCATATAAACCAAGATATCTGCATCTTCGAAAGCCGATTTTACAAAGCCCATCATAGATTCCTGTAACTCGTAAGCTGGTTTAATAATACCTGGTGTATCGCTAAAAACAACTTGAAAATCGTCTCCATTTACAATACCTAAAATACGGTGTCGTGTTGTTTGTGCTTTTGATGTTATTATAGATAATTTCTCGCCTATAAAAGCATTCATTAATGTAGACTTACCTACATTAGGATTTCCTATAATGTTAACAAAACCTGCTTTATGATTCATACTTGTGTTTTTTAATACTGCAAAGTTACAACCTTGATTTATTTATTAGCCTAAAGTTATAAACAAAAAAAACAGGAAGCTTAACGTCCTGTTTTTTTTTATAATATATATTTGATATTATTATTTAACCTCTAATAATTCTACTTCAAATACTAAAGCATCGAAAGGCTTAATTTTGCCGCCTCTTGGTGTAGCACCGTATCCTAATTCTTGAGGAATGAAGAATTTAAATTTAGACCCCTCGTTCATAAGCTGTAAACCTTCTGTCCAACCCTTAATAACTTGTCCAACTCCAAACTCGGCTGGTGTACCTCTGTCTACAGAGCTATCGAAAACAGTTCCGTCTATTAATGTACCATGATAATGTACTTTAACATCTGATGTTGCTGTAGGTTTTTTACCTGTACCCTCTTTTATTACCATGTACTGTAAACCACTTTCGGTTACTTTTACACCTTCTTTAGTTTTGTTTTCTTCTAAAAACTTAATGCTGGCTGCTTTACCTTCTGCATGTTCAGCTTCTGCGGCTTTCATTGCTGCTGCACGTTGCTTTTCTTGAATTTTAGCTTGGTTTTTCTGAAAATATTCTTGTATAATTTTTTGAGCCGCTGTTCTGTCAAACTTAACGTTAGAAGAATCTATGGTATTCATATATCCCTGCACGAATAATTCGTTACTTACCTCATCAAAACTACTTGCAACATTAGTCGCTACATCTACACCTATAGCATAACTTACAGAATCAATTTCTGTTGTTAGCGGTTTATTTGATACGCCTTGCTTGCTTCCGCAAGAAAAAACAACTGAAGCTAATGCAGCAACTCCTAAAACTTTTACTATTTTCATTTTTAAATTTGTTTAATTTTCGATTTCAAATGTAATAAAATTAAAGACAGCAAACAAAGTGTATTTTTTATAAAAAATAAGTTTATCGGTATTAAAACCTGTTAAACTAAAATAAGCTAAACATTTTTACTCTTTTAAAAAATTTTACACTACAGTGGCGTAAAATTTTCATCTTTAACTAGAATAAATTGATCTAGTTTAAATCCGTCTTCACGCATAGAAAACGAAACAATATGCTCTCCAGCCGTTTTAACATCTAAATAAATAGTATTTGGCGTACCACAATGGTTTTTGGGCACACGTTGTGCAGACGACCACGTCCATTTTCGTTTACCTTTACACAATTGTATGCGTTGTCCACTTTTTGGCCATGTGCCATTAATACCCACATGTAAACCATTGTCTTCTGCTCCTGTAGATAAAGCTTTTACCCACACATAATACCGACCCGGATTGTTTATTTTAACTTTATAAGACACCATACCTCCTGTACCTGGTACTTGAAAAAAGTTTTCGCCACGTATTAATTCATCTTTATGTGTAACACGAGTATCTGGCAAGGCAATAATATAACCGTTTGCACTTGCATTTTTTGTGTAATTTTTAAAAGAAAAAAATGGCGCATTAATATCTTTATTAACTTTATAAAACGCTCTAGGACTCTTATTATTTGTATTGTAATGGTAAAATTCGGCCTCAATTTGCAATTTACCATTAACTTCTTTAAAGGGCGTAGCTGTTTTTAATTGTTTTTTAAAATTTAAATTAACCGGAGTTAAAGTTAAAGAACGCCAACGACCTCTGGACCATGCTGTACCTTCGTGTTCTGGAATTTTGCCATTGGTTGCTGCCTTAGATCCTATTTTTAGGATTCCGTTTTTTTTGAGAAAAATAATACCTAAAGAAAGTTTTGTCTCTTTAAAACCATCTGCTACTGCTGGATTTTTAACTGTTTTTAATTCAGATTTATTAGTGTAAATTTTATATGTAGATTCTCCATCGTTCTCTGCCAATGTGTGTAATACCGCATGATAATAGCCTGTTTCACCTTGAAACTTTGTTTTAGCTAAAGCTAATTTATTTCGCTGATTTTTTTTATTTGCACGTATAGCAAGCGTGCCTCTTTTACGCTCTTTATAGAACACTGCTGCAGATGTGGTATCTACCTTAAAATCTTTTAACGCTTGTAAAACAATGGTGTTATTTATTGTGCTTGGAATTGCTTCATCAATTTTACTGTCTATATTTTTTATAAGTGCAACCCAATCGCCTTTTACTGTAGGTGGCTTGCCTATAGAAATAAACTTACCGCCTTTTAAGGTTTTAACACGTCCTACTTGTAAAGATCCTCCCTGTTTTGGGTTATACCAAGACACAGAAAAGGTACCTGTATTACCACGTAAATTTAATTTTGTTTTTTTATACTCTGGTAAATAAATAGCATAAACCTTATTTTTTTGAGCTAAAACATAATCTTTAGGGTTATCGGTTAGAGTATTATTTGCAACCATATCTTTTAAGGAAATATGCTTATTAAAGAAATTTAAAGCTTGTTTTGTTTGATTTATTATCGCTTCTTGAGTTCTTAAATTCTCTAAATCTAAATTATTACCACCAGAACACCAATCGATTCCAGCACCGCCAGACATTAAATGCCCCCATAAAACTTTTGCTCTGGCAATATTATAACCATCAGCTATTTTGTTCGTGCTTACTTCGGTTTTATAAGACGCTTTAACAACCCAAGGCTTATTATAATTTCCTCCCGATTTAATCCAGCCACTTGTTAAGCTATTTACATCAGTCGCGTTTTTTACTTGTAATGCGACCCCGTCTACATTTCGGTGCCCTAAAGCAGGGGTTAAATAAATATCAGTATCATCCTTTAACTTTTTAGTAGAATGTAAAACGATAGCGCTTTTATAAGGGTCTGTTTCTTTTACATAAGTGGCCACATCCTGCCCAGCTGTATAACCATCGTTCAATTCATCTTCTTGTACAATATTCCATGTCATTCCTAAATGATGCGAAAACCTAGCTATTAACTCTCTGTAATATAATTTTTGTTTCGCTTTTAAATGAGTAACATGTAATTCTATATCTAACATGATTCCCA
>CALHCQ010000126.1 GCA_937936645.1 uncultured Algibacter sp. | reverse complement strand
TTAATTTGTTGTTTTTATAATATTTCCAAATACCATGTTTTTTTCCTTTTTTATAGCTTCCTTGAACTTCTAAATCTCCTTTAGGCGAATAGTATTTAGACACACCATGCAGTTGGTCATTCTCATAAATAAAATGCTTTAAAACAACTCCTGCTTCTGAGTACCAAAACGACTCGCCATTTAATTTCCCGTTGCTATAATATTGTTTTTCTGCAATGGCGCCATTTTTATAATAAACATAACGCTCGCCATCTAAAACTCCTTGCTGGTTATAATGCTCTTTAATAAGTAAATTTTTAGAATTTTTTTGATAAAATTTCCATATACCAATATACTTTTTACCATCTAACTTACCTTCACTAATAAGTTTACCTCTAGAACTATAAAACTTAACAAGAGCCGTATTATTTAATTTATTAAATATTTTAGTGGCTGCTAAGCTAGATTTACCATTAACTTTTTTGTAAAACTTAAACGTGTCTATTTCCTTACCATGATTAAAAGCACCCTGGTACCGTAGTAAATTTGTCTTATCAAACTTTTTTTGCCAAACGCCATGTCTTTTACCATTAGCATCGAATTGATTAATATTTTGTGCCGATAAAAAACAGATGGGCATCATAAAAAAAAGAAACGTTATATATTTTATAAAAGAACTGTTTATCATGATAAAGGTTTTTAAATTGTAATTTGGAGCAACTTATTTCGTAAAATTAAGCTTAATATTATAATAACAAAAAAGCTGCCAAAATATTTTTTGGCAGCTTTTAAATGTATTAAGTCTAAAAAATTATTTTTTATTATTTTGCTGAGCTTGCTTTTGTAACTCGGCTTGCTCCATAATTTCTTTCATTTTTTTCTGAAATTTATTTTCTTTTTTAGGCTTCTTTTTGTTTTCCTGCATTTGTGCATGAATTTTATCTTCATCTAAAATAAAATTCTTAATTACTAATATAATTCCAATACTAATAGTGTTAGATATAAAGTAATACAAACTTAAACCAGACGCATAATTATTAAAGAAAATAAGCATCATTAAAGGTGAGAAGTACATCATGTATTTCATCATCTTAGCCATATCTGGCATACCTTCTTGTTGTGGTTGTGTATTTACATTTTGTCCCGTAGTTAATTGCATGTAAAAGAAAATAGCTATAGACGCAAGTATAGGAAACAAACTCACGTGATCGCCATAAAATGGAATATTAAATGGTAGCTCTGCAATAACATCGTAAGAAGATAAATCTTTTACCCAAAGGAAACTTTTTTGACGCAAATCGAATGCAGATGGGAAAAACTGGAACAAAGCATAAAATACTGGCAATTGTATTAAAGCGGGTAAACATCCTGCCATAGGGCTTGCTCCTGCCTTTGTTTGTAAGGCCATAGTTTCTTGCTGTGCCTTCATTTTATTGTCTTTATGCTTTTCTCTAATAGCATCAAGTTCTGGCTTTAATATTTTCATTTTTGCTTGCGACAAAAATTGCTTGTATTGTACAAACGACATAAGTAACTTAATAGAAACCGTCATTACAATAATGGCAATACCATAAGGCAAGAAGCCACCTAAAAAGGCAAAGAATGGTATAAATAAGAAACGGTTAATCCATCCAAAAATACCCCAACCTAAAGGTACTATTTCGTCTAAATTTCTATCGTAAGCCTTTAACACTTTATAGTCGCTAGGTCCGTAATACCAATCCATAGATTTGCTAATTTCTCCTCCTTTAAGTTCTAAAGGTAATTTAGCTTGAAACGTTTTTGTAAAAACAGTATCTACCTCTTCGTTTTGAACTAAATTTTGAGATTTTAACTCTGCTGTTTTAAAAGGCTCATCGGCCAATAAAACCGATGCAAAAAAGTGCTGTTTAAATGCTAGGTAAGTCACATCTTCTTCAGTGTCTTCTGCAAACTCTTTTTGTCCTAAGTAATCGTCTTTACCACCGTCGTACTCGTAAACTAATTCGGTATATCTATTTTCGTAACTTAAACTTTTAGCATGACGGTAGGTTTTTAGTTTCCAATCTAAATTAATCGCTTGAGAACTGTTTATAACATCGCTTAGCCCTTGAGATCGAATACTAAAATCAATCATGTAATCGTTTGGTTTAAGCTCGTATCTGTATTCTAAAAACTTAGCTTCAGACACTTTTAGCTTCATAGAAACAACCGTGTTTTCGCCATTTTTAGATACATTAGGTTGAAAATATAGATTGTTTGTATTTAGTATACGACTATCTGTAGTCCCAAAATTAATATTAAAGTCAGCATTATTATCTTTAATAATGTAAATAGGAAGTCCACTGTGGTCTACAAACTTTTTTAATCTAACTTCTGATAAATATCCGCCTTTGCTATTAAATTTTAAGGCAAATAAATCTGTTTCTACAACAGTTTCTTTTGTGTTTGTTACTGTTGCAGAGTACGCAAAAGCACCTAATTTATTAGTTAACTCTATACGTTTTAGAGAATCTACTCGACTACCAATAGCGTAATCTTGACTTGATGTAAAACCAGTTTGTGATGTCGTTTGCGCTTTATTAGCAGCAGCAACTTCTTGCTTTTGCTTTTCTTGTTCTGCCAACTCTTCTGGTGTAGGTTGGTTTTGCCAAAGCATGTAAGCTAGTATACCAAAAATAAGTACAAAACCTATAATTGAGTTAATATCTAATTTTTTTTCTTCCATGTTATTTTATTTTAGTCTGCTAACTTATATGTTGTTTATACAGACTTTGGTCATTTGAAATTCTAATTTAGAAATGCTCTTACTTTTTTTTATGCTTTAATGCTGCTTTAACAAATGCAACAAATAAAGGATGCGGATTTGCTACTGTACTTTTGTACTCTGGGTGATATTGTACACCAACAAACCAAGGGTGCGAAGGTACCTCTACAACATCTACCAACCCTGTATCTGGGTTTAAACCTGTTGCTAGCATTCCTGCAGCTTCCATTTGTGGTTTGTAGCTGCTATTAAATTCGTAACGGTGCCTGTGACGTTCTTCTATAACATCCTTTTTATAAATACTAGATGCAACGCTATTTTCTTTTAAAGCACAAGACCAAGACCCTAAACGCATAGTCCCCCCCTTGTCGGTAATGGTTTTTTGTTCTTCCATTAAATTAATAACAGGGTTTGGAGTTTCTGGATCCATTTCTAAAGAGTTCGCATTTGCTATGCCAACAACATTTCTTGCAAATTCTATAACAGCCATTTGCATACCTAGACAAATACCTAAAAAAGGAATATTGTTTTCGCGAACAAATTTTACAGCCGTAATTTTTCCTTCTATACCACGTTCGCCAAAGCCTGGTGCTACTAAAGCGCCATCTAAATGCCCTAACTTTAACTTAATATTATCGTCGTTTAAATATTCAGAATGTATAGACTCTACATTAACCTTTACTTCGTTAACAGCTCCTGCATGTATAAAGGCCTCTAAAATAGACTTATAAGAATCTTGTAGCTCGACATATTTACCAATTAAACCAATGGTAATTTCTGTTTTAGGGTTTTTATGTCGTTCTAAAAAGTTATTCCAAGTAGATATATCTGGCACTTTGCTTTCTAAACCAAGTTTTTTAAGCACCACCTTATCTAAGCCTTCTTCTAGCATTAAATTTGGTACATCGTAAATAGTAGAAGCATCTATTGATTGAATAACAGCTTCTGGTTTTACGTTACAAAAAAGCGCTAGTTTTCTTCTTAAATCTTTAGGCAATTTATGTTCGGTTCTACACACCAAAATATCGGCTTGCACACCACTTTCCATTAACGTTTTAACGCTATGTTGTGTTGGTTTTGTTTTTAATTCGCCTGCGGCAGACAAATAAGGCACCAAAGTTAAATGTATAACAATACCATTATCTTCACCTAAATCCCAACGTAATTGTCTAACAGCTTCTATGTATGGTAAAGACTCAATATCTCCAACAGTACCTCCAATTTCTGTAATTACAATATCATAATCGCCAGACTGTCCTAACAATTGTACACGCCTTTTAATCTCGTCTGTAATATGTGGAACTACCTGTACTGTTTTTCCTAAAAACTCGCCACGGCGTTCTTTTTGAATAACACTTTGGTATATTCTACCTGTAGTTACGTTATTAGCTCTACTTGTAGGTACGTTTAAAAAACGCTCGTAGTGTCCTAAATCTAAATCGGTCTCTGCCCCATCTTCGGTTACATAGCACTCGCCATGTTCGTAAGGGTTTAGAGTTCCCGGATCTACGTTAATGTAAGGATCTAATTTTTGAATTGTTACTCGATAACCCTGCCCTTGCAATAGCTTAGCTAAAGATGCTGCGATTATACCTTTTCCTAGAGAAGATGTAACACCACCGGTTACAAAAATGTATTTAGTTTTACTTGTCATGTTGCGCTTATAAACGCAGGCAAATTTACAAAATAAAAATAGTTATTTAGGAATTGTTTTTTACTTATTTAATATGTAGAGGCTAAAACGCATTTTTTAATTTTTCAACACAAAAACAACGCTGTACAACAGTCTAAAAAGTTTTAGCGATAAGATAAAATATACACTATGAATATTAGTTTATTTTTAATTAATGCCTACTTTTATATTTAAAACAACCCTTACTATTATGCATAGAATAAAAATAGATATTATTTCTGATGTTGTTTGCCCGTGGTGTATTGTTGGCTACAAACGTTTAGAGCTCGCTATTAAAATGTTAGAAATTGAAGATCTCGTAGATATAGCATGGCACCCTTTTGAAATAAACCCCAATATGCCCAAAGCCGGAGAAAACCTAAACGAGCACATTATAAATAAATACGGTACTAATTTAGAAGCTTTTACACAAAAAAAAGAAATGCTAACAAATTACGGTGCCGAGCATGGTTTCGCTTTTAATTTTAACGAAAGCACCAAAATATACAATACCCTAGAGCTCCATGTATTGTTAGATTATGCCAAAAAATTTAACAAACAAACCGATTTAAAATTAGAGTTTTTCAACTCATACTTTACTAAGAATTTAGACATAAGTAAAACCGAAGTTATTAAAAACATACTAACAACAGTTGGTTTAGATGCAAACCAAGCAATGGCAACACTTAACAACACTACAGCCAAACAAAATATAAAAGACCAAGAAAACTACTGGCAACAACTAGGTGTTAGCTCTGTACCTACTATTGTGTTTAACAATACAATGGCTTTAACAGGTGCCCAACCCACAGATACATTTAAAGAAACGCTTAACTCATTAATAAAAAAAGCATAGCAGTACTAATAATTTATATGGTGTTCGGTTAAATTTTATAGAGCTTAAAAAATGATGAGTGTAAAGAAAAACGTGTTTTCAAATCCAATTATAAAAGATGTTATAGAAATTATTGAAGACACAAAAGACCGACTTGTTTTTAAGACATATTTACAGCCTTTCGGCGGACAAAACACCATGCATTACCACAGTAAACTTACCGAAACATTTAAAATTATAGAAGGTGAATTAGTTGTGTTTTTAAACAATAAAAAAATAATATTAAAACAAGGAGACTGTGCCATAATCAAACCTTTTGATGTGCACCAATTTATAAACGCGTCCAATAAAGAAGTTATATTTAAAGTAGAAATTTACCCTGCCAAACAAATAAAACAAGGACTGCAAATAATTTATGGTTTAGCCAATAATGGTAAGACTTTTAAAAGCGGACTACCCAAAAATATATTTTACACAGCTATTAGTTTAAATATGATGGATGCTTTTGTACCAACAGCACCATTATGTATTCAAAAAGCAGGCATTACATTTTTAGCAACTTTAGGTAGGTTTTTGGGTTTAGAAAAAAAATTATTAAATACATTTTCTAACTTTTCTGATTAATTATTTTTTGTGTTTTTTTTCGAATTCACTTGACCACCTATGTATCGTTTGTCTACTAACGCCTAAATCTAGGCTTAATTTATTTTTATTTAAATCTCTATTCTTTCTATAGCTCTCTTCAAATAGGTCTTTGGCAGATAACTTATTATGGTTTTTCTTTTCTGTTTTATTTATTTCAATATTAACTTTATATAAGCTATTAATCGCCTTGATAAAATCAACTAATTCTAAATCTTTGGTAGACAATTTATAAACTAAATTAGATACAACTTCCTCTCTTTGCAATTTGTCTTCATGTTCATTTGTTACTTTAACTTTTACAGTTAACAAATACTCTTTGCATGTTTTATAAGTTTCTGCAGATAAATAATCATAAGGCATTTTGTCTTTTTTACGCCTATTACATGATTTACAAACAGGTAAAATGTTCCATGGAAAATCTTGACCCCCCTTTGAAATTGGAATAAAATGATCTATTTCTATTTTCTTTCTAACGTTACCTTTAAAAAGATCTACTTTACAGAAAGGACAGGATTTATTAAAAAAGCTGATCGCGTCAAAAACACCTTCATCCATTAATTTCTTTAGATTAATTAATCCAAATTCATTTTTAAAAATATTTTTATTGGTTAACTCAAATTTACCCTTCAATGTTAGATTTTCATTCTTTAACTGAAACATTCATTTTTCAACTGAAAATATTCATCTGAAAAGACCTCGATAAAATTATCAAATTCTTTTTTTACGCCTTCTATTTTATCTTTCATTATATTTCGTTGATGCAAAATTATTAAAAAAACACACTTAAAAAGGCATTGCTTATTTAGGATATTTTCTTTGAATATTTCTTACTATATCCTCTAAACCATTTAATTTAAGTTCGTAAACTTGTTTAAGCATATCGCCAAGTTTACCCTTAGGAAAACCTTTGTTATTATACCACACCACATAATGCTCGGGTAAGTCTATTAAGTAGCGGTCTTTATATTTGCCAAAAGGCATTTTGGTATGTGCTAGTGTTATTAAGAAGTTTTTATCTGGAATCATTATTTTACAGCTGTAGATTTATATTTTTCTAGCTTATTAAGCTCTTCTTTAACATAAATATTCCATCTATTTTGGCTTTCTATATTTATAGAATGGTCTGTTTCGCTATCATACAAAAGCTGTTTTTCTCTTAAATTTTTAAGGATTTCGGCATAAATATTATTCAGTACTTTCTTTGTGTTTTTTTGAGGTTTAACTTGCTCTAACCTTTGCCTTAGTTTACGCGCAAACAGTTCGGTAATATCAAAATGAACCTGCTCATGATTTAGAATATGATTGGTGCCTTCTTCTTTTTTATACCAAGATTTGTTAGGATAAAAATTGGTATGTACCTCTGTACTAAAACCAACATCTTTTTTATTTCGTTGCTTTATGGAAAACCCAAAAGATATGCCCGAAGCTGTAGTAGCAGCTGGCCTCGTATTATAATTTGGTTTACCTTTAAAATCTTGCCATGTTAATTTATATGATGATGTCCATGGTATAATAACCTCGTCTTGTTGTAAACAAAAAAAGCAACATATTAAAATTAAATATTTCATAACAATATTGTTTTCATTGTAATGTAATTAAATCCATTGGTTAAGTGTAAAAAAATCACTTCAGTAATTATGGCTTAACCTCTACAATGTTTAAATCGTTGTATTTAACTAAATAAACGGTATCATTATAATACCCCATTACAGGATTCTTTTTGTAAGCAAATTTATGTTCTACATATTCTGTTAAAGGTGCTTCGTTAACAGCGTCGTAAAAAGTAGACGATGTTGCCAACCTTAATACGGTGTCCATAGTTAAATCGTAACCTAAAACAGCACGTTTGTTTGGTGTTACATGGTAGGTTTCTGTGTACTTTTTTACAAAGGAATGCGTGTTGTCTTCGTTATAAGCTCTAGATGCTGTGGCAAAATGAAAACTTAAATTTGATAGATGTTCATTAGATATCTCATCACTTTCAAAAGCTTTGTTCTTGTTTGTTGTTACCAAAACAATAGAAATTTCTTCTAATTCTTCTTCTTTATTTTCTTTTTGTATTAAAGAGTTTAAAATACTTGTAGCGTTAGATGCAAACCCTGCATTTTTTGTTTCTAAAAAAACAATGTTCTTGCCTGGTTTTAAAACATCCTTTATATCATCTACCATAACATAATTGTCATCTTTACCCTTTTTGTTTTTTCTGGAGTAAACAATTTTAGCATTTTTAAAATCACCTTTTAAAGCATTTGCTGTAGCTGTATGTTTGGCATCTGCAATAATAAAAATATTCTCTGTTAGGCTGTCCTTTTTAACAAAATTCACAATAGTTTTTTTCATTAACTCATCTGAAGGCTTAGATTGAAAAACATGATTATGCATTTTTACATGATTACCTATTGGTGATATAATAGGCACTTTTAAAGCTGATAAATCTTGTGCTGCTTGCTGAAAATTTTTGCTTACTAACGGACCTATAACAGCATCTACGGTACTAAAATCATTATTTTTAATAATTTCATTTACTTTAGTTACTTCATTTTTCGTGTCGTAGACATCAACAATTAAAGACACCCCTTTTTGTTTCAACGCATCTACTGCTAGTAATACTCCAGAATGAAAATCTAATGAAGCTTGTAAGTAAGGATCTTTATCTAAACTATATTTTGTAGCTGTTATGGTGTCAAAATCTACTCGGTTTAAACGAAACGGTAACATTACTGCAATATGTTTAGTTTCTGTGCTTAATATGCGATTCTCTAGGTTTGTTACTTGTAATTCTGTAGTGTTTAAACGGTTAAGCGCTGCATTAAACGGTACTTTTAAAACCATACCTTCTTTTAAACCACTCTCTTTTAACGTAGGGTTTAAGGTTTCTAACATTTCTTGTTCTACACCTAATTTTACTTTTAAACGATAAAAACCTTCTTTAGGTAAAACGGTGTAATAACTATAGGTATCATCTATAACTTGTGTTTTGTCATCTTCTACATTTGGCACATTTATTTGCTGCCCTGGCTGTAAAACTTCGCCCATATTTGGGTTTAGCGTTTCTAACTCGTTAACCGTTATACCAAATTTATACGCAACGCGCCATTTTCCTTCTTTAGGTAAAACAGTGTATGTTCTACCTGTTTCATTTAGAACTTCTGTAACAGGGGTTTGTTCGTTTAAATTGACATCGGTTACTACTGTAGGTTTTACAACGCCTGGTTTAACATTTTTAAAAACTGGAATTTGTAATTTATCATTTTTTCTTAGTGTATTATTATATAAAAAAGTATTGTATTTTTTTATATCCTCTGGGGTAACACCGTATTTTTTAGACAAACTATATAACGTTTCCTTTCGCTTTGTTTTGTGCGCTTTAAAGCCCTGTAATTCTTTAATTATAGTATCTTTTTGTACTGTATTAAGAACCGGTGTTTTGGCAACTAAACTACTATTTACCGATTGAGATTTTGGTATAACTAGTATTGTATTAGGTGTTAAACCTGATTTTGCATCAGGATTTAAAGCATATATTTTTGAAGGTGCTACAAAATAACGCTTTGCAATACTCTCTATAGTTTCTCCTGCTTTTACCTGGTGAGCATGTGGTTTATTAAATTGTTGTGCTAATAAACTTTGAGCAGTTAGAAATAGTGTTAAACCAAAAAATGATAAATATTTAATCATGAAATTATTTTTTAACGGCAATATTTATTTATAAGTATGACTTCTAATTATATTATCTTTATTAAGCATTTAGTATGCCAAAAACATAAAATGATTAGAACTCTTAAATTTAAAAACTAATTAATAATATATACGCTTAGCTTAATTAAAAAGTCTGTTATAAAAATGTAAAACGCATTTGTGGGTACAATATAAGCATATTAGAACTTTTTGTAATAGTAAAAATCCACTTCAGAGCAAACTGAAAGTGGATTTTTACTATTATATCATTAAATAGACCTTTACTCCCATTCTATTGTTGCAGGAGGCTTAGAACTTATATCGTAAACCACACGGTTTACACCTTTAACTTTATTTATAATATCGTTCGATGTTTTTTGTAAAAACTCGTATGGTAAATTAACCCAATCGGCAGTCATACCATCGGTGCTCTCTACAGCTCTTAAAGCGACACATTTTTCGTATGTACGCTCGTCGCCCATAACGCCTACACTATTAACAGGTAGTAACATGGCTCCAGCCTGCCATACTTTATCGTATAAGCCCCATTCTTTTAGGCCATTTATAAAAATAGCATCAACCTCTTGTAACATGTGCACTTTCTCGGCAGTAATATCGCCTAAAATACGAATACCTAAACCAGGACCAGGAAAAGGGTGTCTTCCTAATAACTCTGCATCTATACCTAATGTCGCACCTACACGTCTTACTTCATCTTTAAAAATGGCACGCAAAGGCTCTACAATTTTTAATTTCATGAAATCTGGTAAACCACCTACATTATGGTGACTTTTTATAGTTGCCGATGGGCCACCAGTTGCAGACACGCTTTCTATAACATCTGGATAAATAGTACCTTGTGCCAACCATTTTACGTCTTCTAACTTATTGGCTTCATCATCAAAAACCTCGATAAATGAGTTACCAATAGCTTTACGTTTTTTCTCTGGATCTTCTATACCTGCTAAAGCGTCTAAAAAACGTTTCGATGCATCGACACCTTTTACGTTTAAGCCCATACCTTCGTATTGCTTTAACACACTTTCGAATTCATTTTTACGTA
>CALHCQ010000125.1 GCA_937936645.1 uncultured Algibacter sp. | reverse complement strand
TCGACATAAACATCGGGTAAAAAATTCATTTCTATAACACGTAAACCACCGCCTTTGCAAGTTTCGCAACGGCCACCTTTTACATTAAAGCTAAAGCGCCCAGCTTTATAACCACGTATCATGGCTTCAGGTATTTTTGCAAATAAGGCTCTAATTTCGTTAAAAGTACCTGTATAGGTTACCGGGTTACTTCTAGGAGTTCTACCAATGGGCGATTGGTTAATATCTATAACTTTATCGATGTGTTCTAAACCTTTTATACTTTTGTATGGCATAGGTTTTTTAACACCGTTAAAATAATGCGCATTAAGTATTGGGTATAAAGTTTCGTTTATTAAAGTAGATTTACCACTACCAGAAACACCCGTTACACCAATCATTTTTCCTAAAGGAAATTTAACCGATACATTTTTTAAATTATTTCCCGTACAACCTTTAAGTTCAAGATAATTTCCATTACCTTTTCTACGTTTTTTAGGTATCTCTATAGATTGTTTACCATTTAAATACTGAGCCGTTAACGTATTATGAGATAAAAGTTCCTTTGGGGTGCCTATGCTTATAATTTCGCCACCAAATTTACCAGCTTTAGGGCCAATATCAATAACATAATCGGCGCGCTCTATCATATCCTTATCGTGCTCTACAACAATTACCGAGTTGCCAATATCGCGTAAAGATTCTAAGGAATTAATTAGCTTTTCGTTATCGCGTTGGTGTAAGCCAATACTTGGTTCGTCTAAAATATAGAGTACACCAACCAATTGAGAGCCTATTTGTGTTGCCAATCTAATACGCTGTGCTTCGCCGCCCGATAAGGTTTTAGAACTTCTATTTAAAGACAAGTAATCTAAACCAACATTTAGTAAAAATTGTAATCTAGATTTTATTTCTTTAATAACCTCCTCACCAATTTGTAATTGTTTTTTAGTTAATAAACTCGTAAGGTCTTTAAACCACGCGGCCAATTCTACAATATCTGTATTAGCTAGTTCGGCAATATTTTTATCATTAATTTTAAAATACAGCGATTCTTTTTTTAATCGCGAACCGTTACATTCTGGACAGCTAACTTTGTCCATGTAATCTTTAGCCCAGCGTTTTAAAGAGGTCGATTCGGCTGTTTTATATTGACTTTCTATAAAGTTAGCCACACCTTCAAAATCAATTTTATAGTCCTGTGTAACGCCTAAGGTTTTGCTGTTAATAGAAAATTTTTCGTTGCCACCATACAGTATAACCTGTTTAGCTGCATCTGGAATATCTTTATAAGCATCATTTAAATTAAAATGATAGCGTTTAGCAATGGTCTCGAACTGTTTAAAAATCCAGCTTTTTTTAGCAGGACCATGCGGGGCAAGCGCTCCACCGTTAATAGATAAACTCGTGTCTGGTATAATTTTTTGTGCATTAACTTGGTATAATTCGCCAATACCATTGCAATGCGCACAAGCGCCCTTCGGCGAATTAAAAGAAAAATTATTAGGCTCTGGGTTTGGGTAAGATATTCCAGAAGTAGGGCACATTAAACTTCTACTAAAATATCTCGTTTCGTTCGTGTCTTGATCTATAATTAACAACACATTTTCCCCATGATACATGGCCGTATTAATGCTCTCGCTAAGGCGTTTATCGTTATCTACGGTGTTATCAATTTTTAGGCGATCTATTACAATTTCAATATCATGATTTTTGTAACGATCTAACTTCATCCCCTTGGTAATATCCTTTATTTCACCATCGGTTCTTACTTTAACAAAGCCTTGTTTCGCAATTTGCTCGAATAACTCGCGGTAATGCCCCTTACGCGACCTAACAACGGGCGCAAGTATATTAATGCGTGTGCCATTAAAATCTTTATTAATAAGCGCTTTAATTTGTTCGTCGCTATAGCTTACCATTTTTTTACCCGTATTGTAGCTATAAGCATCTGCAGCACGCGCAAAAAGAAGTCTTAAAAAATCGTAAATTTCTGTAATAGTTCCCACCGTAGATCGTGGCGATTTACTTGTTGTTTTTTGCTCGATAGCAATAACAGGCGATAGTCCATCAATTTTATCGACATCAGGGCGCTCCAAGCCGCCTAAAAATTGTCTGGCATAAGCCGAAAACGTTTCTATGTATCGACGCTGTCCCTCGGCATAAATAGTGTCGAAGGCTAAAGACGATTTTCCACTACCAGAAAGTCCTGTAATGACCACCAGTTTTTCTCGAGGTATAGTAACATCTATATCTTTTAAATTATGGACTCTAGCGCCTTTAACTTCTATATTTTCTTCAAATTTACTCATAGTCATACAAAGTTACGAAGATATAGTCTTAGATGATAAATTCTTAATAAGATTCAGTTGATATTTCTTATAATTGTAATCTAAAATAGATATCGCTTTCGCGGATAATAAAAAATACAATACAATGAAGTTATTAGGAATAGGGTCTAGAATTAGCCACCAAGAGTACGGAAAAGGCGTTGTTACCAATGTTACAGCATCGCATTATTGGGTTACTTTTATAGACAACGGATTAGAAACAATAGATTTAGATGCTGATTTTGATGTTATAGAGGCAGCCGATAATGATGTAGACACCGTAAGTTTTTTTGATATAGAACAAAGTTTAGTGAGCATTTTAAAAAAATGGAGCGACGCAAGCGAAGTTGTTCCCATAGCAGATAAATACAAAGGCGGGAAATTAATATTAGAACCAGCCGATACCTCTATGAAATCTTATGAATTGCCCATAGATAAATTTTTTAATAAAATTATTATGGTAAGAGACCGTTTGCGTGTTATGGAGCAGCGCATAAATGCTAGCGATTTGGACGAAAAAAACAAAGTAGATTTACAACAGTATATTACTAGAATATATGGTAGTTTAACTAGTTTTAATATTTTGTTTAAATCTAAGAACCATAATTTTGTAGGTCAGAAATCAAAATAGAATAAGTTATTTTACTTCAGTAATATCTAATTCTAAACCTAAAAATAAAAGCTTATGGAATGTAGGTAATTGGGCATTAGTGGCCGTGGTTTTCCAGTGGCTCCAACTTGCTTCTAATCCGTTAATTGGTAAAATAGAAGTCCACATTTTATAAGCTTTTGGTTTCCCGTTTTCATCAAAAAGCCAAAGGTAAGAATCTCCTGGTGTTGTACCTCCAGAAGCATAAGTTACTAATAAACCTTTTTGATTATTTGGTAAATGCACTACAGCGCGTTTTGTGCCCGGATCGAAAACTTTATACGGGGCAACGAGCCAAAAAGAATCGTTGTTAAAATAAGTAACAGCTTTGTCTATTGCTTTTTTTGAAGCTTCGCCATGCATTAAAATATTATTTTTATAGGCTTTGCTGTTGTCATTGTTAGTTAAGTCTACAGCAACTTTATAGTTTTTCCAGAATACAATACAACTGTTTTCATTTTTTTTCCACTTGTAGTGATGTCTTTTTTTAAACGTCCAGGCTATGTATTGGGTTTGTTTATAGGCATCATAATTTAGTACGTTAAGCATTTTTTTAGCCAATGCATTAGCTTCTGGACCTTCTATACCTTTAGGTAAAGGTTCGTTATATTTAAAATAACCATACCCAAAGAGTAATAAAGTAGGAAGCGTGAAAAATACAATTACACCAAATACAATTTTTATAATTTTCAAAATAATAAGCTTATCTGTTACAAATGCAAAAATATTGTTTATTGATGGTAAAATGGCTTACTTTTTGTAAATATAACTTTAAAAAACAATCTTTTTTGCTTTACAGCAAGACAGTTATTATTGTTAAATAAGTTATGTTTGCGACTTTAAATATTTAATTTCTTATGAAACATTTTATTAGAATCGTTTTAATAGTTTTTACTGTATGTAATTTTTTAAATACAGAGGCTCAAGTTATGGTGTCTACAGACTTGTCTAGTAAAGCTTACAAAAAAGAACCCGTGCCAAATATTTGGAATGTTGTAAATCGTATATCTCCTAAAAATGGTGTGTCGGTTATGCAGGGAGTAGATGTAAATATTGTACGTATGGTTGGCGGTATTTTAAAGAAAGTAAATGGCAAACGTGTTCCAAATTACGAATATGATCCTTGTAGGTACGATTCCATAAATAACAAATATATATACAATTGGAAGCCTTTATTAATGCGTATACATAAAGTTAAACGTTCTAAAACTAAAATTTTTCAATTGGTTTTAGATCAACCTTGTTGGGCTTTTCAGCATGGTTATAATTTTACACCAGACGATCAACCATACAATGGTGTCGATTTTAAAGAAAGCGAGCGTGTTTCTATATATGGTAATTCATTACCTCCAAAAGATAAAGAAGCCTATTATACGTTTATTCATGATATGATGGAGGTTTTAGTTCGTGCTTTCGGTGAAGAAGAGGTTTTGTCTTGGCGTTTTAGAGTGGGGTCGGAGATAGAAACACCAGACCATTGGTGGGGTACTAAAGAAGACTTTATACATCACTTTGCAAACACAGAAAAAGCAATACGCTCGGTATTAAAAGATGCAAAAATAGGGTTGCATACACGTACTCCAGATTTTATTTATAAGAAAGGTAGGGTTAAAAATTATAAGGGTGAACCTTTTGCTTCTTTTGCCTCTGGACTTATAGAGTATTGTTTTGATAATAATATTCGTTACGATTTTTGGGGTGTTTCCGATTATGTGATTATTAATAATTCTAGACCTATAAATTTAAGTCATAAATACGAAGAGCTTTTCGAACCTTTAACTAGTAATCCTAAGTGGCAAAAAGGGACTTTACTTGATGTTATGGAGTATACGCCCGTAGTGTCTATAAAAGGACGTGGCTTTTTAAAGGCAGCAACCATTCACTCCCAAATTGTAGACCTTGCTTTTTCTCATATGTTTTATAAAAAACAAAACGAAGGTTTAGGTAAAATATACCGTTGGGGGATGCGAAAAAAATGGAAAAATACAGGAGTTATAGCAGAACTTGAGCCTTTAGTTGGTTACGATAGGTATGAAACAAATATAACAGGAAGTGCACATGTTAAAGGTAATTTAGTAGATGCTTTATTTACAAAAATAAATACCAAAAATTTTGATGCCATAGTTTATAGTTATAATGATACCGACCTAAAACATAAAAAGGCAGAAGCTGTAAAATTGGTAATAAACACAAAATTACCTGTAGGCGCTACTTTAACTTACAAAAAAGCGATTTACAGTAAAGATCAAAATAAATTTGAAAGTTTTTTAAAAAACGAACCAAAATCTGGCTGGTTTAAACCTAAGAAAAACAGAAGAGGCGAACCTGAAAAAGTGTTAAATAAAGCAGGCCTTAAAGCTTGGGAAGCTTATAAACATAAAACACCATATGCATACTCTAAAAAAACCGAGGTTGTAACAGTACCTAGGTTAGATAACGGTAAGGGGTCTTGTGTTGTTATAGATGTAAATTTACCTTCGTTCTCTTACGTAAAATTCAAATTTAGAACAAAAAAGAATTGGAATAAATAAGCGACTAAGGGTTCTTGTTATTTAGATGATAGTTCGCTTTGTTTTTCTTTGGTAAAAGTAATAAGCTCCTCAAAAAACAAAGTGAATTCATTTTCAAATTCTAGATAAAACATTTCAAGTTCTTTGGTGGCTTTATCCATACCCGACCTGTTTTTTGTTCGCGTATTCATACCTTGTAAAACTTTAGCAATTCCATCTAGACTAGCATAGCTTAGCAGCCAATTACCGCTAATCATGTACGGCATCATTTTTTTTATTCTAAGCGGTAGTATGTCGTACTGGTCTTGTAGTAGTTCGTAAAAGCAATTTACATATTCATTTAGCGGTACACTAGAGTATTTGTTCCAATTTTTAGCCAAATAATGATCGTAAAATATATCTACAATAACACCCGCATAATGCCCGTAGTTTTCGTGTAAACGTTTGGTGCTTTTTCTAACAATGGCATGCGCATCTGTAAAGGTGTCTATATGTCTATGTAGTAAGATGCCAGTTTGTATGTCTTTATGGTATTTAGTGTAATCTTTTCCCTTAATGCCGTCGGCTATAAAATTACCAATGGTAACTAAATTATTATTTCCAGAAAGATAAATGTGTGCCAAATAGTTCATTCAATAAATATACGTATTTTTGGTTTTAAATAGTTTTATTAATTAACATACTTTGGTGGTTTATAATGACTTTATAAACGACCTAATAGTTGCAATTTTCATCATCAATAAAAAAACAGAATTAAAAATTATATCATGACACTTATAAAATCAATTTCAGGAATTAGAGGTACCATTGGTGGTGCTGTAGGCGATAATTTAACACCTATAGATGCTGTTAAATTTGCTGCAGCTTACGGTACTTGGCTTAAACAACAACTTGTAAAAGAAAACTATAGAGTTGTTGTAGGTAGAGATGCTCGAATATCGGGTAGCATGATACAAAACTTAGTCATGAATACTTTAATTGGTTTGGGTATAGATGTTATAGATTTAGGACTGTCTACAACACCTACAGTAGAAATTGCTGTGCCTATGGAGCATGCCGATGGTGGTATTATTTTAACAGCTAGCCATAACCCAAAACAATGGAATGCATTAAAACTTTTAAATAACAAAGGAGAGTTTTTAGATGGTGTAGAGGGTGCTAAAATTTTAGATATAGCAGAAGGTGATGCAATGAATTTTGCCGATGTAGATCATCTTGGGAAAATAACAAAAAACGATGCGTATATCGATTTACATATCGATGAGGTTTTGGCTTTACCATTAGTTACAAAGCGTGCTATAGAGCAGGCTAGGTTTACAGTTGTTGTAGACGGTGTAAACTCTACAGGAGGTATTGCAATTCCATTATTATTAGAGGCTTTAGGTGTTGATGTTATAAAATTATATTGCGAACCTAACGGGCAATTTCCACATAACCCAGAGCCGTTAAAAGAGCATTTAACAGACTTGTCTGAGGCTGTAAAAAAGCACAAAGCCGATTTTGGTATTGTAGTAGATCCAGATGTAGACCGATTAGCCTTTATGGACGAAAATGGTAATATGTTTGGCGAAGAGTATACCCTTGTAGCCTGCGCCGATTATGTGCTAAGTAAAACCCCAGGTAATACGGTAAGTAATAT
This sequence comes from uncultured Algibacter sp., assembly GCA_937936645.1. GTDB lineage: Bacteria > Bacteroidota > Bacteroidia > Flavobacteriales > Flavobacteriaceae > Postechiella. The sequence goes on along the minus strand of CALHCQ010000125.1, from coordinate 1,679 downwards.
GAGTTCTACTAGAGCTTTAAGAGATGTTACAGAAAAGCATGGTGGTACCTACGAGGCTAGTGCTGTTGGCGAGGTTAATGTTGTAAGTTTAATGAAAAAGAATAAAGTTGTTATTGGCGGCGAGGGTAACGGTGGTATTATATATCCAGATGCGCATTATGGTAGAGACGCTCTTGTAGGTGTTGCTTTATTTTTAAGCTTATTAGCAGAAAAAGATATAACGGTTAGCGCACTTCGAGACACTTACCCTAATTACTTTATGAGTAAAAAGAAAATACAATTAACCCCAAGTTTAGATGTCGATGCTATTTTAAAAGCCATGGAAAACAGATATCAAAACGAACAATTAACAACCATAGACGGCGTTAAAATAGATTTTTCTGAAAGCTGGGTGCATTTACGTAAAAGTAATACCGAACCTATTATAAGGATATATACCGAGGCTAAATCGCAAAATGAAGCCGATACGTTAGCAGATAAATTTATAGAGGAAATAGAAGTTATAGCAAAAGTTTAATTTTAAATAAAGAAGGTGTCTAATTTTACTAGACACCTTTTTTTATTTAAACTTTTCTGGAACTTCGTTTCTATGTTTCCAGCGTTTATGAGACCACAAATAGTGTTCTGGGGCCTCTATAATTTGTTCTTCAACACGTTTAATGGAAGCGTTTGTAATTTCAAAGTTATTAAAATCTTTAGGTGATTTTATGATATCCATAAAAATAGCTTCATAATAACCACGTTTTATTTTTTTTACTTTTAAAAATGCGGTGGCCATATCTAGGCGTTTCGCTATAATTTCTGCACCAACATGCGCGGGCACTTTAATGCCCATAAAATTTTGCCAATGTATCGCTTTTTTAGCCTTTGGAGATTGGTCGAAAACAAAACCGTTAAAAGTAAGCTCTTTATTTTTTTTAGCATTAAGTAGCGCAGGGTAGGTTTCTTTTGTGGTAATTAAATGGCTGTTGTATTTAGACCTAATACGTTTTACTAAAGCATCAAAATATTTGTTTCTTAAACGTTTGTATACTGCATAACCTTTGTATTCTGTAAATTTTTGAAGTATAAAAACCCATTCCCAACTGGCATAATGCCCCATAAATACCACCACACTTTTTTGTTCTTTATAAAGGGCGTTAATTTGGTCTACATTGGTAAAAACATAACGCTTAGTCATTTCGGCCTCCGATATGGTAATCGATTTTATGGCCTCTAAAATCATATCACATAAATGCTTAAAAAATTTCTTTTCTATACTTAATCGTTCTTTTTCGGTTTTGTTGGGTAAAGCAAGCTTTAAATTATTGCGAACTACTGTTTTTCTGTATCCAAAACATTTGTAAATTAAAATATATAGTAGGTCCGAAACCATGTAAAGTATCTTAAAAGGTAAAAGCGATACCATCCATAAAAGTGGATAAATTAAAATATAAGCTAGAAGTTGCATTAATTAATTTTAGATTTGTAGACAAAGATATATTAATTTCATTTTAAAGCTTTAAACAGATATGGGTAAATTAGATTTAATTACAATATTAATTATAGTAGCCAATGTTATATGGTCTTACAAAGGCTTTAAAGATTATAGTTTTATAGAAAAATATAAATTTCATGTAGGTGCTATACAACGTGGTGAAAAAATTAGAATGTTTACTTCTGGGTTTTTACATGCCGAT
>CALHCQ010000124.1 GCA_937936645.1 uncultured Algibacter sp. | reverse complement strand
AAAAACACCGCTATAAAAATATAGTAGTGTTTTTTAAAATAATAATGAATTTTATAATTAATTAACTACCAACTTTTTTACAAATTTTCTATTATTTTGATCTGTTACATTTACCAAATATATGCCTGGTTCTAAAATTCCTGCCACGTCTATCTGTAATTCGGCTTGATTTGTACTAGTGCTATATATAAGTTTACCTAACAAATTAATTATTGTTACGTTAGCACTATTAATACCATTTAATCCAATATTAACAACTGATGATGTTGGATTAGGGTAAAGTGTTACTGATTTATTTTTATCGTTAGCTATATTATCGTTTACAGATAAAACTGGATTTCCTGCTCCAAAACTCATGTCTACACTTATTAATGCATAGGGAGGTACTAATATTGCATCAGTATCTTCTACTTCTTCATTATAAGTAATAGATTGCGTTGCTGTAAGGCTCTCCCAACGTACACCGTTAGCTATATAATTTATACTATTTTCTCTAGTACCATCATTATTAACAATTAATCGCCCTGTTTGATTTGTTTTATTAATAATTACAAAGCGTGGTGTGCCATTGGCACGTTGTACAGGTATAACACTTAAAGCTGTTACACCTTGATTAATACCTCCATTTGTTAGTGTTGGAGATGTTAATTCTGTATTATTAAAAACTTGAGAATCTCTTAAGTTATCTCTTAAAACGCTATATATATCGCCATAGCCTGTTTTTGTTGCTACCACTTCTCCATTAACTCTGTTTAGGGTATACTGGTTATTTAATCCTACTGTAGAAAACCAATTAATACGCTCTACCTCCAAGCGGTCTTGATTACGTATAATATGTGAGTAAGTATCTGCTGCTCCTAAAAAACTAGCACCAATACCATCTTCTTCGCTTCCTGCTACTCCCCACTCGGTTAACCATATTGAATTTTTATCTTCACTTACTTGTGTTTTACAATAAGTTAAAGACTCGTCCATGGTTACACTAGCACACAATAACCTACGTAAAGATTCACTAGATAAACTTTCTGGTCTTGTTCCCTCTTCTCTATCTACATTTACATATCTATGCACAACGAGTGCATCAAAAAAACTTTCGTCTTGTGTAATTAAATCATTAAAACGTTGATCGCTATCTCTTCGTGTTTGAGGTTCTCTTGGATCACCAGGCCTGTAAGCTATAGGTATGGCAAAACGTACATTTCTACCTAACTGATTAGCTCTATTACGAATAGCTGTTACTATTGATGATGCCCTTGTACGCCATTGTGCTTCTGTGTTAATAGTTCCAGAACGTTGTGTTCTAAAAAAGAACTCATTACCTAATTCCATATCGGTTACATCAAAACCATCATTAATCATAGATTCCCAACGTCTTAAATTTGAATTGGCGTCGTTACCAACAACACTAATACCTGTTAATAAATCTAAAGGCTTACCATTACGAGCTGCAGTATCAAAAATACCTCGTAAAGATGGGTAACCAATACGAACATTAACTGGACTTTGGTGTGCAACCATACCTCTAACTTCGAATGGATCTACTATATTTCTAGAATCGGCAGCAGCTAGCTCTACACCGTTCTCGTCTACTACACGCTCCCAATTATAAGAATTTATAAAAACCCCCTGCGGAAAACGTATTACTACCGGGTCGTTGTCTTCTATAAATCTTTGCCCTGCTAAACTATTAAAACCTTGGTTAGCTGCATTTCTAATAAGTAAACTACCATCTGGGTTACGTAAATCTGCTCTAGATAAAAGTAATCTTGCTATAGACGTATTAAAATCGACATTACTGCCTAGTAATAAATTATTAAATGAAGCTGCCCCTTGATTGTTATTAATGTTAATCGAGTTATTAAAGGCTCCGTCTGTTAACTCAATTTCATCAAAAGGAAAATCATTTTGCGCACTAATAAATTGTGTACTTACAGCTGTTAAAAGTAATAATGCTGTTTTACAGCTTTTTAATAAAGTAGTTTTTTTCATTTTTTAGGTTGTTTTGTTACTAACATTAGTTAGATTAAACAATTGCTCCTTACAATAAAACAAAATATTTTATTCACGCTTTGTATTTTAACAAAAACAACATGGTTTTAAATGGCAAGTTTAATTATAAAAAAACAATAACACATTGTTTATCAAATTCTTATTCTAAGATATCTGTAAATGTTATTCTAAAAATATGGTCTTTTTTAAACGAATGTCTTGACTTGAGGCTCCTACTTGAATTTGAAAATCTCCAGGGTCTATAGTATATTTTTGTAATACAGAATTATAGTATATAAAATCTTTATTCGTATTTAAATTGAAATGAATGGTTTGTGTCTCGTTTGGTTTTAGAAACAGGCGTTTAAATTTTCTTAATTGTTTTATTGGCATAGCTAGGTTAGATTTTAAATCTTTTATATAAAGTTGCACAACCTCATCGCCAGGCGTGTTTCCTGTGTTTTTTATATCTACAGAAACAGAAATACTATTAGAGTTATTAATTTTATTTACATTTAATTTACTGTACTCAAATGTCGTATAGCTAAGACCGTAACCAAAAGGATAAAGGGCCTTGCCTTTATAATATCTATACGTAAAACCTTTTCCTGCTTGCATATTATAATCTTCAAAACTAGCTAATTCTTTAGTAGAAGTGTAAAATGTTACCGGCAATCGCCCTGCTGGATTATAATTACCTAATAAAACATTAGCAACAGCGTCTCCGCCTCGTTGTCCTGGGTACCATGCCATAAGAATAGCTGCTAAATCTTTTTCTAAACCTTTAAAAGCCATAGCACTTCCAGACATTAAAACTAGTACAACAGGGGTTCCTGTTTTTATCATAGCTTTTATAGCATTAACTTGTAGTTGTGGTAATTCTATTTTAGTACGATCGCCACCAACAAAACCATCTACTTTTTTACCTTTCATCTCTTCGCCTTCCCAAGATGCATCCAAGCCTCCAATAAACAAAGCTACATCGGCTTGTTTTACATTTTTTAGCGTCTTTGCTGTTAACTTTTCTGTTATTGGTTCTGTTTTAATAGAATTCGGAATTTCCCATTTTAGATTAATAGCAGCGTCTCCTGTGCTATCGTAATAATCAACTTTAATATCGTAATATTCACCTTTTTTTAAATGTATGTTTTTAGAGAATGATGTCATGGCATGATTTGACCAATCGTTTATAATTAGTTCTTCATTTATCCACAATCTACAGCCATCATCAGCTGATACTACAATTTTATACAATCCAGTTTCTGGTGGTAATAACTTACCATGCCATTGTACAGAAAAATTATTGTCTTTTATAGCGCTATTGGTATCTATTATACCTTGTGCCTCTTCGGTACTTGTTGGAGAGGTATGGTTGCTCCATGTAAACCTAATGGCATTATCTACTCTAGTGTAACTCGGTTTTCCTTGCAAGTCTTTATTATTGTAATAATAACCTGTTAAACCCGTTACTTCTTGTCCGTAAGTATTAGTTGTACTTAAATATTTACCATAAATGGGTTTTAATTTATTATTAGAGCTATTTTCTGTTGTAACCATAGGTACTCCTGCAGAATAGGTTACATTAATTTGGCTACCTAATGCTTTTTTTAAACCGGATATAACAGTAACCGGATTAGCAGCTTTGCCAAAATAATTCCCTCTTAGAGCTTTAATATTGTTAGCATTAGGACCTACTACTGCCACATTAGTAATGGTATTAGTTTTTAATGGTAATATGCCGTTATTTTTTAAAAGAGTCATAGACTCGTGTGCCATTTTTAAAGCCATTTTATCATGAGCTTTACTTGCATTTATAGAAATAGGGATATTGGTATAAGGTACCAAATTATCTGGATCGAACATCCCTAATTTCATCTTGGCTAGAATTAAACGATATAACGATAAATCTATTTCTTTTTCATTTATCAAAGATTGTGAAAGTGCTGTTTTTAAATGCTTTTGATATATGGAGCCGCAGTTTAAGTCACAACCTTTTTTTATACCCAAGGCTGCAGACTCCTTAGGTGTATTAACTATTTTATGGTAGGCATGTATGTCCTTAATAGCTCCACAATCGGATACAACATAACCTTTAAAACCCCACTTTTTTCGTAAAATATCATCAAGTAAAAACGAACTTGCACTGGCAGATTCTCCATTTACTCTATTATATGCCCCCATAATAGAGTATGCTTTGGCATCTACAATTAAATCTTTAAAGGCAGGTAGGTAGGTTTCCCATAAATCTCTAGCACTAGGAGTAACATTAAAATAATGACGTTTTAATTCTGGTCCATTATGTACTGCAAAATGCTTAGGTGTTGCAATAAGTTTAAAATATTTTGAGTGGTTACCCTGTAAACCTTTTACAAATTGTATTCCCATTTGCCCTGTTAAATAGGGATCTTCACCATAAGTTTCTTGCCCTCTTCCCCAACGAGGGTCTCTAAATATATTTATATTTGGAGACCAATAGGTTAAACCATAGTATCGCTTATGGTTGCCATGTTTAATGGCATCGTGATATTTAGCTCTTGCCTCATCGCTAATAACATTGGCAACCTGTTTCATTAAAACAGTATTAAAAGAGGCTGCCATACCTATAGCTTGCGGAAACATTGTGGCTATTCCAGATCGAGCTACACCATGTAACCCCTCGTTCCACCAATTATATTCTGGAATACCTAAACGTGGTATAGCAGGTGAACTATCGCCTAATTGAGAAATTTTTTCATCTAAAGTTAATTGATTAACTAAATCTTTAGCACGAGTTTCAAAATCTAAATTTGTATTTTTAAATTTAGCAGCTGTTTTTTGCTGTCCTTTACAGGGCATTAAAAATAAAATCAATAGTACTACTACTAAAAAACGCTTCATAGAAAGACAACTAAAATATTGAAATTTAACTTGTTAAATATACAGAAAAGTCAGCGTAAATAATTGGCTTACATTTAAAAATAATTCCATAGTATTAGTTGTAAGTTTAACTAATATCTAGGACTACTTAAATCTAAAATATATAATTATGAATCTAACAAAAACATTAGCTCAAAAAAAAGCTGCTGCAGTACAAAATATACCTGCAGATAAACTAGCAATAATGAATAACAGTACTAACAAATTAAAGACTGCTTTGTTAAGTAAAAAAGCTGTTAGTACAGGAAGTATATTACCAGACTTTAATTTACCCGATGTTAAGAATAATAAAGTATCGCTAGATAGTTTTAGTAACGATTATTATGTAATATCTTTTTACAGAGGCGGTTGGTGCCCATATTGCAATTTAGAATTACAAGCTTTACAAGCGGTACTAGACGAATTAAAATCTTTAAACACTGCTTTAATTGCTATATCGCCAGAAACTCCCGATCACTCTTTAACTACAGCTCAAAAAAACGATTTAAGTTTTACTGTATTAAGTGATTTAGATAATGTTTATGCTAAACAATTAGGGTTAACCTTTGAAATGCCGGAAGATTTAAGAACTTTATACCATGCGTTTAACATTAATGTAGACAAACATAATGGTAATACAAATTACGAACTTCCTATGCCTGCAACATACGTTATAAACAAAAAACGAGAAATTATCTATAGTTTTATACCAGAAGATTACACAGAGCGCTTAGACCCAGAAACTATTTTAGATGTCTTAAAAAAACAGTAGGTATTAAAGCTTTTAAAATAAAATAATACTTACCAATTAATACAATAGGTCTTTAAAATATTTTCTTGATATTTGTTATATCATAAAAAAACAATCATGAATTCTCTTATAATAGAAAAGCTTAAAAAAAAAACAGTTTTAGTTACAGGAGGAGCTGGTTTTATAGGTTCTAACCTATGTGAAACTTTGTTAAAAGAACAGATAAATGTTGTTTGTTTAGACAATTTCGCTACCGGTAAAAGAGAAAACATTAATCCCTTCTTAAAATTAAATCATTTTAAGCTAATAGAAGGAGATATTAGGTTGATAGAAGATTGCCATAAAGCTTGCCATGGTGTAGATTTTATATTACACCAGGCAGCACTTGGCTCTGTACCCCGATCTATTAATGACCCTATTACAACTAATGCTGTAAATGTTTCTGGATTTTTAAACATGCTTGTAGCTGCAAAAGATGCAAAAGTAAAACGATTTGTATATGCAGCAAGTTCATCAACCTATGGAGACCATGAAGCATTACCTAAAATAGAAGACACTATTGGTAATCCCCTATCTCCCTATGCTGTAACAAAATATGTAAACGAGCTATATGCAAGCGTATTTAGTAAAACATATAATCTAGACACTATTGGCTTACGTTATTTTAATGTATTTGGTAAAAGGCAAGATCCAAATGGGGCTTATGCCGCTGTAATACCTAAGTTTGTACAACAGTTTATTAAACACGAATCCCCTGTTATTAATGGAGATGGTAGTTACTCTAGAGATTTTACGTTTATAGATAACGTAGTACAAGCCAATTTAAAAGCACTAACAACAAGTAATAAACAAGCTTTAAATACCGTTTATAATATTGCTTATGGTACACGCACTACATTATTAGAGTTAACCCAATTATTAAAAAGTAATTTAAGCAAGTTAGATCATAAAATTAATAATGTAGATATTAGTTTTAGAGCAAATCGTATGGGAGATGTACCCCATTCCTTAGCATCTATAGAAAAAGCAAAAACATTGTTAGACTATACCCCTAAATACAATGTAAAACAAGGTATAGAAAAAACAATACATTGGTACTGGAACAATTTATAATATTAAACAAGTAATGACAAGTATTAAGAAAAAAGATAAAATAGCAGTTATAGGACTTGGATACGTTGGCTTACCACTAGCTAGGTTATTTGCAACACAATACAATGTTGTTGGTTTTGATATTAACAAAACACGAATACAGGAATTAACCGAAGGTGTAGACAAAACACTAGAAATAGAAGCTAGTGTACTTAAACCCATCTTAAAAACAGTACAAGACTCACATAACGGTTTATTTTGTACACATAACATAAAAGATATAGAAGATTGCAATTACTATATCATAACTGTACCTACCCCTATAGATAAGAATAACAGACCTAATTTAACCCCACTTTATAAGGCTAGCGAGACCGTAGGTCAAGTTTTAAAAAATGGTGATATTGTTATTTACGAATCTACAGTATACCCTGGTGTAACAGAAGAGGAATGTGTGCCTGTATTAGAAAACGTAAGTAAGCTTACTTTTAATAAAGATTTTTATGTAGGATACTCTCCCGAACGTATTAACCCGGGGGACAAATTACATACCATAGATAAAATTTTAAAGGTAACGTCTGGCTCTACACCAAAAGTAGCAAAAAAAGTAAACGATTTATACGCAAGTGTTATTACAGCTGGTACACACATAGCACCATCTATTAAAGTTGCAGAGGCTGCTAAGGTTATAGAAAACTCGCAACGTGATATAAATATTGCTTTTGTAAACGAGTTAGCTAAAATTTTTAGTTTAATGGATATAGATACCAAAGCTGTTTTAGAGGCTGCAGGTACAAAATGGAACTTCTTACCTTTTAAGCCTGGTTTAGTTGGAGGACATTGTATTGGTGTAGACCCCTATTATTTAGCCCAAAAAGCACAAGAGGTGGGTTACCACCCAGAAATTATTTTAGCTGGCAGGCGTGTAAACGATAGTATGGGGCAGTATGTAGCTTCGGAAGTTATTAAGCTCATGGCAAAAAACAATATTTCTATTAACGGTGCAAAAATTTTAGTGTTAGGTATTACTTTTAAAGAAAATTGCCCTGATGTTAGAAACACAAAAGCTGTCGATGTTATTAATCAATTAAAAAGCTATGGTACTCAAGTAACAGTTTTAGACCCTTGGGCAAGCCCAATAGCTGTTGTAAAAGAATATCAATTAGATATTATTAAAAACACCCCCAAAGATAAATACGATGCTATTGTGCTAACAGTAGCTCATAAAGAGTTTATAGAAATGAATCTTAAAACACTTATAAAACCTAAGGGTATTATTTACGATGTCAAAGGAGTTTTAAATAATGTTGATGGTAGATTATAGGGCATGTTAAAAACATGCCCTATATGTATTATATTGTAGTGTATTTAGTAATGTATCCTATTTTTTCCAGGTTACTAATTCCCCTATTTCTCTTCTTGATTTAGGATGGTCTGGGTGCTCTTTTCTATAACCAAAAGCAACCATATAGGATAAGCCATACTTATCTGTATCAATATCAAATTTGTCCTTTAATAATTGCTCTGCTTTTTCTTCATGAAAACCCTCTATTGGGCAACTATCTATACCTTGTAACGCCGCAGCTGTCATCATATTACCTAAAGCAATATAGTTTTGCTTAGACGCCCAATCGAAAAGTTTTTTATCGGTATCTAAATTAAAATCTCGCTCTTGAAACTCTTTATAAAAATTAGAATACATATCTATAACTTCTTGAGGAAATTGCTTAACTTCTTTCATCATATGCATAATGTAATCACTATCCCATTTTGTCATAGGAGCCTTCATAGTTAAACCCAATATAAAATGACTTGCAGTATCTAGCTTTAAAGGTGCACCCCAAGCAACTGGCTTTAATAACTCGCGTAATTCTTTATTTTGAACAACCACAAAATGCCAAGGTTCAAAACCAAATGAACTAGGAGATAATTGTGCCGTTTTTAAAATAAAATTAATATCGGTATCTGTTAATTTTTTAGTACTATCAAACTCTTTACAAGCGTGTCTAAATTGAAATGCATCTATAATATCCTTTTGAGGAATGTCTGTTTTGTTCATATCTATATTTGTTACTATAATTTTTATAGTTTCAAAAATAAGTATAGTTATTTATATTTGCAATAACGGTTAAAAAGTATAGCTCAATTTATGTATAAATATAATAACAAATCTTACCCCTGCTGCACAAGTCTAACTATGGGAGTTATAGGTGGCAAATGGAAAACAGTAATCTTGTATTTTTTAATAAATAATACATTACGATACAATGAATTGCGCAAAAAAATGCCTACAGTTACAGAGCGTACTTTAAGTTTACAATTAAAAAAACTAGAAGACGACGGTTTAATTAAACGAAAAGTATATACTACAAAACCACCTTTAAAAGTTGAGTATTCTTTAACAAAACTAGGACAAACTTTAATACCTGTAATACAAGCAATTGCTAACTGGGGAGATCATGTAAACAAAAATTATAACATACAAACACCAACAAAATGACCTCTATAAATAAAGATGTACAATTACAATACGAGGGTTATTTAAACACTGCTCAATTATGGAAAAATGAGGACATATTAGGTTTAAAACAAATTAAATTAGCTAAAAAACCAACACATCAAATTAACTTAAGTTTAGCTAAAAAATTAAGACTAGGTAAATATGTAGAACGCTTTGTTGTTGAAGAGCTTAAACAACAGCAAAATCTTGTTGTACTAGCAGAAAATATACAAATACAAAATAATAAAATTACTGTTGGAGAGATTGACTGCCTTTTAAATTTAAATAATACAGCTATTCATTTAGAAATTATATACAAGTTTTATCTCTACAAGAAATCTAACACAAATAATGAAATTGATCATTGGATTGGACCAAACAAAAACGATTCACTCAGAAAAAAATTAATCAAATTAAAAGAAAAACAACTTCCACTACTCTACAACATACATACTAAACCACTAATTAAAAAATTAAATTTAGAACGTAAAACAATAGAGCAAAACGTACTTTTTAAAGCTCAATTATTTACCCCTTACAAAGAAAATGTTGACTTTAATTTAATAAATAAAAAATGCTTAAAAGGTTTTTACATACATGTTAGTTTACTTGAAATGTTTAGTGATTGTAAATTTTACATACCTCATAAAATAAATTGGTTAAGACAACCTATCGCATGTGTAACTTGGCTTTCTTTTACAGGTTTTAAAACATCTGTTACGACAATTACCAATAATAAAAGCGCACCATTATGTTGGATTAAATATCCTAATGGAACGCTTAATAAATTTTTTGTTATATGGTGGTAGTCTTCTTTAATCTACCTTACGCATCTCTAACAACTCAAACGATTCTACAGCACCATCTGTAGCTTTTGCATAAGCCTCTATATGTGAATTTTTCATATGCTTTTGCCACAGCTCTCTGTTTTCCCAATTCTCAAAAAACAGAAACAAATTTGGGTTTAAGTTATCTTGATGCAAATCGTAATTTATGCAACCTTCCTCTTGTACTGTAATAGGTATAAGCTTTAATAATTCCTTTTTTACTAAATCTCTATGCGATGCTTTTGCTAAAATTTTTGCAACTATGGTTAATGCACTCATGTTAATAATATTTTAAATGTTACAATAGTGTAACTCTTACTTTTTTCTTTTTTAATCTCGTGTTATTAGTTTTCTGTACTACCAAATTAGCCTTTAATTTAGGCACAGCTACAAAAGCACAATCACGTTTTAGTTCTATAACACCCAATTCTTTAGAGTTGAGGTGCCCTTGTTTAAAAAATAAACCAGCAATATCACCTTTAGAAATTTTATCTTTTCTTCCTCCTGATATAAACAAAGTAGCCCATTCTGAGTTTATTTGAAAAGTATCTACCTCTGGCACATCTAAATCTTCTGCTTTTATAAAACCTGGTAAAGACTCTTTTTCCCATTGTAATACATAAGCAGTACCTTGGGTATTCATTCTAGCCGTTCTACCATTTCTATGGGTAAACTCTTCGCTTTTTAAAGGTAATTGATAATGAATAATGTAGTTTAGCTCTGGTATATCTAAGCCACGAGCAGCAAGATCGGTAGCTATTATAATTTGATGTGTACCATTTCTAAATTTAATAAGCGCACGTTCTCTTTCTATCTGCTCTAAAGCCCCATAAAAACAACCATGTGGTATATCGTTTTTATCTAAATGCTGACTTACAAATTGTATCGTATCTTTATAGTTGCAAAAAATAATTCCAGGTTTATTACCAATATATTTTAATAAATTTACTAAGCTTGACAGTTTATCTTTATTGTTACTAACAACACGTTTTAATTTTAACTTACTTGTTTTATTTTCTAGGTAATTAATAACCAATTCGTCTTTTAAACCTACAAAACTAGGAATTTCTATATCCTGCGTTGCGGAGGTCAAAATACGCTTTTGTAAATGAGGTAGAGCCGCTAATATTTGGTGCATCTCTTCTTCGAAACCTACCTCTAACGATTTATCGAACTCATCTAAAACCAAGGTTTTAATAGCTTCTACATTAAATGTTTTACGCCTTAAATGGTCGGCAACTCTTCCTGGCGTACCAATAAGTATCGCGGGTGTATGTGCTAATTCTATTTTATCTTTAGAAAATGGCCTACCGCCATAAACAGCATTGGCTTTAAAACCTGAACCTATTTGCCTAATAACCTGCTCAATTTGTATAGCTAACTCTCGAGAAGGTACTAAAATAAGTAGCTGTAAATCTTTACTTGTTTTATTTAAGTTTAAAATAGTAGGTAGTAAAAATGCTAGTGTTTTTCCCGTACCTGTTGGAGATAATAATACAACATTATCTATAGTATTAATAGATAAAAGCGCATCTTCTTGCATAGGGTTTAACGCCGATATATTTAACTTTTTTAAAATATCTTGTTGCGTTTTTATGGTATTGGCCATAATTATTTTTTCTTTTTCTTTATAACCGTCTTAGTATCGTCCAATTTTATATTTTGACTAGATAAATAATTAGATAAAATTTTATCTACCAACTCTTCTTTTGTTAAATGATGAAATATTGTTTTTACCTGAGCTTTAAAATCTTCTGGAACATGTTTATTAGGTTTCGTTTTAAATATTTTTTTAGCCCAAATTAATGTATTGTTAAGTTCTAAACTTTTAGCATCAGCTTTCTTATAAGCTTTAAAGATAATATCCAACTCTTGTTCAAACTCTGGAATATCTTGTAACTCATCTTCTTGAATAACGCTTAAGGCTAAACCTGAAGCTCCGGCACGAGCTGTTCTACCGCTTCTATGCACGTAAGCATCGTAAGTATCTGGTAAATGATAATTTACAACATAAGCTAGGTTTTTTATATCTATACCACGAGCTGCTAAATCTGTAGCCACAAGAATGTCAATATAACCTGCCCTAAACTGCCCCATAATACGATCTCTTATACCTTGAGTTAAACTACCATGAATGGCACCAGAAGAAAATTTATTTATAGCTAAATTTTTAGCTAATTTATTTACTGCTGCTTTTGTTTTACAAAATATAATGCCTTGCTGCCCTTCTTTAGTATTTAAAAAATGCAAGAGCACATTTAATTTTTCTATGGGCTCTACAACAACATATTGATGCTCTATTCCATGGTGTGCTTTATTAGTGTCTAGGTTAGTATCTATATGTACAACCTGTTTAGACATCTCATTCTGAATCAATTGTTTTATAACACCAGACAATGTTGCTGTAAACAATAAAGTACGCTTGGTTTTAGGCACTTGCCTTAATATTAAACTAAGATCTTCTTTATGAGAGGTAAACATTTCATCGGCTTCATCTAAAATAAAATAATTTATAGTCTTTACATCTAAAGCATCGCGTTTAATTATATCTAATAACCTACCTGGTGTAGCTACAATAATATGTGTACCGTTTTTTAATTGTTCTATTTGAGATTTAACAGGTACCCCTCCAAATAATGGCACTATAGATGGTGTATTTATGGTACCAGAAAAACTTATTAAATTGGAGTAAATTTGCTGTCCTAATTCTCTTGTAGGCGATAATATAATGGCTTGTAATTTAGCCTCATTTACATTTATTAATTGCAATAAAGGCAAACAAAAAGCTGCTGTTTTACCGGTACCTGTTTGGGCTACAGCAACAACGTCTTGTGTCTCATTTAACACAACAGGAATAACTTTTTCTTGTATTTCTGTTGGTATAGTAATTTTTAATTTTGCTAAATTATCTTGAAGCGATGTACTTAAGCCTAAACTAGAAAATGATTTTGACATAAAAATATTTTTAACAAATATAGCGACATCAAACTACTTATAAGCTTTTAATATTCTGCATTTTTTATAAA
>CALHCQ010000123.1 GCA_937936645.1 uncultured Algibacter sp. | reverse complement strand
TAATATTTATTAAGTTAGAAGACATTTTTTATTTTGAAGCCTCAAGTAAGTGTGTAACCATTTTTGCAAAAAAGAATCATTACATTACAGATAGATCTTTAGTTAAATTAGAACACCAGTTACCTAGCTATTTTTTAAGAGTACACCGCAGTATAATAATGAATACCAATATGGTTTTAGACGTGAAAAAATATTTTAATAATAGGTATGTAATTACACTAACAGACTCTAAAAGAACAAATATAACAACCGGTAGAAGTTATATAGATTCTGTAAAAAAATGGATAAATTTATAAACCCTAAAAAGAAAACCTATAAAACCCTATTTTATGATTAAAATAAACCAACTGTTATTATGTATAATAATGGTATTTACTTTTACAATTGAAGCTCAAAAAGTATCCAAAAACCATGCTCTTGAGGATGAAATACCAAAAGACACAACAGCTACAAGAGGCGAACTAAAAAACGGATTAAAATACTATATTAAATCTAACAACAAGCCCAAAGATGTTGTTTACATACGTTTAGTGGTAAAAGCCGGTATGATGCAAGAAGACAAATCGCAAATGGGACTAGCACACCTGTTAGAACATATGGGGTTTAATGGTACAAAAAACTTTAAAAAAAACAAATTAGTGACCTATCTAGAAAGTATTGGGATGACTTTTGGTGCCGACATTAATGCACATACAGGTCTAGAAGAGACCGTGTATAAATTACAAATACCAAGCAAGAATAAAGAAAACTTAGATACCGCATTTCAAATTATAGAAGATTGGGCGCATGATATGACCTTAGACGACCAAGCCATAGATGACGAGCGTCCTGTGGTTGTAGAAGAGTTTAGAGCTAGGTCTGGCAAGCGCCAACGTATTAACAAATCCACGTCTAGATTTCTATATCAAGGTATGCCGCAACTTAAATACTATTCCGATGATAAAATAGATAATATTAAAAACTTTACCCCAAACCATATGCGTCGTTTTTATACCGATTGGTACCGACCAAACCTTATGGGGGTAGTTGTTGTAGGAGACATCGATGTTAATTATGCACAGCAACGTATAGAAAAACATTTTTCTAAGTTAAAAAACCCTGAAAACCCCAAGGCTATAATAACGCACGACACGGTGCCATACCATGCAAATACTCGAGTAAAAATTATTACAGATCCAGAGCAGACTTCAACCTATGTTAATTTACATATTTTAGATAAATTTCCAGAATTAGAAAAATCAACAACAATTAAGTCCGAAAAAAAACGCATCATAACAAGTATAATGAGTAGGGTTGTTAATAACCGTTTAAAAGAGTTGTCTAACAGTAACAACCCTCCTTTTATACATGCAGGGGTTGGTGTTGTAAAAACCATTAGTAGTCGTCACTCTCAATTCTACGCAAGTGTAGTAACCAGCGAAACCGAAATAAAAAAAGGACTAAAACAATTAATATTAGAGTTAGAACGTATTAAACGTTTTGGTATTACAGCTATAGAGTTAGAACGTGTTAAAAAAAGTATGTTAGCTAGTAACGAAGCCTTTTTAGAACAAAAAGATAATTGGGATTCTAAAAAATATTTACAACTTTTAGAGCAGGAATTCAAAGCGCAATATGTCTTGTATAATAAAGATTGGAACTATAATTTTAATAAAAAAACAATACAAGAAACGACAGCTAAAGATGTCGAGACTATGTTTGCAAAATACTACCGTAAAGATAATCGTGCTATTGTTTTTAGTACGGCAAAAAAAGATAATGTTACCTTGTTAACTAAGCAAGAGTTTTTAGAAACAGTTGCTCAGGCAGAATCTAGCGATGCAATTACGGCTTATACATCAAAGCAAATAGATGCTAACTTAATTAAAAATCTAAATGCAAAGGGAAGTATTGTAAGTCAAGAAAATTTACTACATAATATTAAAAAATTAGTTTTAAGTAATGGGGTAGAGGTTTATTACAAAAAAACAGACTTCAAGAAAAAAGCAGTAAGCTTTAGCAGTTTTAGTTATGGCGGCACCTCGTTACAATCTAATAAAGAAGCTGTAACTATTGCGCCAATTATGGGCATTACAACAACAACAGGAATAGGTGACTATACCCCAGAAGAATTATCTAAAATTTTAAGCGGAAAAAAAGTAAGCGTAAAACCATCGGTTAGTACATATAAAGAAGGTGTTTCTGGTTTTGCAAGAGCTAAAGACTTAGAAACCATGTTCAAGCTTATTTATTTAAATTTTACAAGCCGTAATAAAGACGAGGCAAAATATTTAGCACGTGTTAACAAAATTAAAGCTTCGATAAAAAACAGAGCGTTAACGCCAGAAAATGCATTTGCTATTGCCATTAGCGATGCCTTAAATAGCGGAAATCCAAGATATATTAATACTAGAAAAAACGATAATTTAGAACGATTGTTAGATTCTGTACCTTACCTAAAATTACACGAATATTACAGCGAACGATTTAAAAACGCTGGCGATTTTAAATTCTTTTTTGTTGGCGATTTTAACGAAGAAGTTCTCAAAACACACATAACAACCTACCTGTCGTCTTTACCTAGTACAAAAGAGCGCGAAAATTTTAAACTATCGTCTTATAAAAACATATTAAAAAACGAAAAAATTACAGTTTATGCAGGACTAGAAGATAAAGCAACCCTATTAATTCGTTTTAATAAAGAGGCTAAACATATGCCCAAAGAAGAAAAAGCATTAAAAATATTTGGAGAAATATTTAAAAGCCGCCTTCGAAACAGGATTAGAGAAGACCAGGGCGGTGTATACGCCCTAAACGCGCAGTTAAAACACGTATCTAAACCATATTCTAAATATACAGCCCGTATTACATTTAATTGTTCTCCCAAAAACATAGACATGCTAGAGCAAGAAACATTAAAGGTTTTAAAAACATTTTTAAAAGAAGGCCCAACAAAAAAAGAAGTAGAAAGCATAAAGAAAAGTTGGATTTTAAACCGCGAAAAAGGTTTAGAAACCAATAATTTCTGGAAAAACTATATGTACAATACCATCTACAAGAAAAAAACATTTAAACCCTTAAATAACTTCAAGTCTAGTTTAAAAGCTATAACACCAAAGTACATAAAAAAAATAGCTAATAAATATGTCGAACAACCTAGCTTTACTGCAAAATTACTTCCTAAAAAAGAAAATTAAGAAACATATAAAGTCAAAAAAAAAGATCATGGTTAACATGATCTTTTTTTATTTAAGGCTTTTGCATAACAGTACCACAATTCGAACACGTACGTTTCTTTTCGCTGCCATAAAACGCATCAAATATCTTAGGCATATCAATCTCAATGTTTTCTAACTTAAACTTTTTTCTGTAAAGTAAATTATTGCACGATTCACAATACCACTCCAAGGCATCTTTCATCTTTTTACCACGCGGATATTCAATAACCAACCCCACTGTGTTAGCAGGTCTTTGCGGCGAGTGCGGTACCATAGCAGGAAGTAAATAAATATCACCCTCTTTAATGTGTACATCTTTAGGCGTTTTACCATCCATAATTTTTAAAACAATATCGCCCTCTACTTGGTAGAAAAATTCAGGCGTTTCATTATAATGATAATCCTTCCTTTTATTAGGGCCACCAACCACCATAATAATAAATTCACCATCTTTCCAAACCACTTTATTGCCAACAGGAGGTTTTAAAAGGTATCTATTTTCTTCAATCCAAGCTTTAAAATTTAACGGAGACACTAATTTGCTCATAATTATTTTATTTTATTGGGCGTGCCCACAAGGGTCGAGCTTTCCGCTATATCTTTTTTTAGACCACATTAAATAACTATTTAATGTGGTCTAAAAAAAGGATGCCGCATCAATCCCTCACGCAACAGTTCGTTATTAAAAACGATTATAATTTATTAGAGCTAAAAATAACAATTATTTAAATAACATTAAAGCAACTTGTTATAAGTTAAATTAAATAATTATGTTGTTTAAAAAGTAC
>CALHCQ010000122.1 GCA_937936645.1 uncultured Algibacter sp. | reverse complement strand
CTATAGTAACCCGATCGCCAATCGCCTTTTTTAAAGGCTTTTGCCATAGCTAGTTGAGGTATTTCTTTACCATCTCCAAAAATTCCAAATTTAGCTTTTCCCGTAAGTACTTCTCTGCGGCCTAATAGGCTACACTCTCTACTTTGTACTGCTATTTTGTAGTCGTTTAATACTTCTGCTTTAAAATCGTCAAAAGATATTTTAGTTTTCAAATCTGGGAGGGTTTGCATAGAATTATGGCTTTCACTAGCTACAAAGTTAGTTAAAGTTTATGGGTTTAGCAATTAATATATTAAAAAGGGTATTCTAGGTTATACCCCATTTATTAAAACCATTTTCTGTTAAATAAACCTAGTAAAATTTGAGGGTCTAATGTAATTTGAAATCGAATTTTTTCGGCATATCTCGATTGTGCCACTTCCCAACCCAAATTAGAATATATGGGGAAATAGAGCTCAAAATAATCGGTAACTAAATTAAAACGAATACCAGAATCGTATACAAAATTAGGGTTATTGAATTTGTTTTTTACAACTCCAACATCGCCATAAGCTAAAATATACCTCCATATTGTTGTACTTACGTTTGTTGTAGCTAACCATTGGTTGGCAAAAGGGGTGTTTAATTTAGATTTAAAACCACCCTCTGCGGCTATAAATTGTTGCGTAAATATACCCGAATCGTCGGATCTTCCTAAGTATGGGAAATCGAATAAATAATCGGTTGGGCGGTCTAGAGCAAAACTAAAAAAGTCTGCGTTATCCTCGGTATTGTTTCTTAAAAATATACCAGAAAAGAAGCGAACATTTAACTGCCTGTTACTGTAAAATAAACGTCTGTATTCGTAATTTAAGGACAGTTTTGTAAAATCTTTTGCTAATTGTAAATCTGTAAACCATTTACTAAAATTTATTAGGTTGTCGTTAGATTTTACATACCGCGCGTTTAATATAGAATAATCGGGTTCTGTAACATTTGCAATGTTTAAAGGGTCTTCGTCTCGCTCTGTTACAATGTATCTAAATAAAAGAGCCGCTTTTTTATTGGATCTAAAATCGTTTTTCTGTCTAAAATCGAAACGTAAAGAGGGTGTAATTTGTTTAACAAACAAATCTTCTGCAAACGATTGGTAACCGGCACGAATACCGTAATTAATGCGAAATAAATTTGTGTTGTCTAAGTAGTGCGTAAACGATGTTGATACCGACCCTGTTAAAGATTTTGACCTTAAAGCGTATTTAGGTTCTATTTTATAAAATAATTTTTTACGTAATAAAGTCGTATTAAATAGTTTAACACCAAGTGTTAGCCCGTCGTAAATATTATTAAATTCGCCTACAGGGATTAAGAATATTTGATTGTAGTTTGGATTTTCTACATCTTCAAAAAGTTTAAGTTGTAGCGGTTTATTGTTAAAGAAAGCGCCTTTTAAAGATTTCCAATTGTCTCTTAAATTAAATTCGGGAACTGTGTTGTTGTAATTTAAAACCAGCTTATTGCTGTTGTTTTTAGGAATTGTTATTGTTTTTTGTTTATGTATGTTTTCTATCCATTTTTTAGTAACAATACTATCATTTTTTAAAGCAAATAAAGCAATTGGAACATTGTTTTTGCGCTTGTTTTTTATAGTAAGCGTTATGGAGTCTTTTGTTTTTTTTACTTTTTTTATTTTGAAATCTATCTTTTCTCTTGATTTAATGTAGTCTTCAAAAAACCAATTAATGTCTTTGTCGGTTTTAGATTTTATATAACTTTCAAAAGCTGTTGTATTGGTTTCTTTAAGTTGATTTTCTTTTAAGAAAGATGTTATTGTAGTTTCTACTAAGTTATTTCCAGAGAATTCGTTTAAATATTTTAGACCTAAACCTGCTTTATATTTACCAGCAATATTTTTGTTAAATTTAATTAAAGAGTCTTTTGGCATATTTAATGGCTGGTCTCTATTTGTTCTAGCCATAATCATGTATGCCAAATTATGCTTGTCGTTATATTTAAGTTTAGAGGCATGAAAAGTACGAACGCCCCAAAAATTAGCAAAAGACCCTAGAAATTTCATTTCAGGGTAATTATCTTCTACATATTTCATTAGGTAATATGTTTGTATACCATCTAGCAACCAATAGTCTTCTCTAGGGTTGGTAAGCAATGTGTTTTCCAAGTAATTGTGTAAAACTAGCTTAAGTAGTTTTAGTTCGTATTTAAAACTGTCGCTGTAGGGTTGTATAAAATCGGGTAAAAAGTTTAATGCATAAATAGGTTCTTTGTTATTATCTATGCTTGTAACTAATATATTTTTATGCGGATATGGACCTATATTTTTATTAATATAATTAATTATTTTAGTGCCAAGAAGTGTTTTGTTTACTGGTTTCGATTTTTTTCTAGGTTCGGCATCTGTAATAATATTTACACTTCCACATTGTAGTGGTTCAAATTTAGAATTTTGATTTAAAAATAATTTACTGCTTACACTATTCTCACCCTTAAATATCGTGGTTGTTGTAGTATCGTTACTTTGTGTAGATATGGTATTTAAAGCAGTTGTTGCTGTGTAGGTTTTAGGATAATTTAACTCTAGTGTAACATCTGCTTTCGGTATATATAAATCATCTAAAGCTTTGTTACTGTAATATTGCCATGCGCCGTTATATATGGCAGGGTAGAGGTACCAGTATCTTAAATTTGCATCGTTATTAGGGGTTATTCCGTAGTCGGTAAATGTATCGCTTGGAATTTTAACGGTGTATGCTATGTTTAATGTATAAGTTGATTTTGGATTAAGTGGCTGGTTAAGTGTCACTGCAATAACATCAACTTGGTTTTTTAATCGGCTGTAAACAACTTCCTTTTGGTTTTGTTTTATGGTTGTTATTTGGGTAAAACCTCGGTCTTCATCTTTTGCTAAATGGAATTTATTAATATACTCGTCTGCCAAACGAGTTGCTAAAGCTGTTTTTTTATTAGAATAACTGTGGTTCCAATCGTTTAAATACACGGTTTTAAGTGTGTCTTGCGTTTGGTTATAATATGTAATGTTTTGAGATATTTTTATACAACGATTGTTAATATTGAAGTAAGCTTTTAAATCAATTTTATTTTGACCAAAAGAAATCATTGTGAAGAAGAGGGAGATATAGCTTACTAGTAATATTTTCAATTTAATTATTTGGCATTAAAAGTTAATGGAGTTAAAAAGTGAAAAAAGACCAAGCTCTACTTTGCAAAGTAGAGCTTGATCTTTTTGTTTAAAAGTTAGGACTAAGTCCAGAATCTTTATAAAAAGCATCTAGAATAGTAATAACCTCATCTTCTGTATCTACAACATGTATAAGGTCTAAATCTTTAGGGCTAATATTACCAAACTTATCTAAAAGTGTTGCTTTAATCCAGTCCATAAGTCCTGCCCAAAACTCTTTACCAACAAGTATTATAGGAAACTTTTCTATTTTGTTGGTTTGTATAAGTGTAATGGCTTCGAATAGTTCGTCTAGTGTACCAAAACCGCCTGGCATAACTACAAATCCTTGCGAGTATTTAACAAACATTACTTTTCTAACAAAAAAGTAATCGAAATCTAAACTTTTATCAGGATCAATATAAGGGTTGTCATGTTGTTCAAATGGTAAATCTATATTTAGTCCTACCGAGGTACCGCCACCAATGTGAGCCCCTTTGTTACCGGCTTCCATAATACCAGGACCACCTCCTGTTATTACACCGTAACCAGCCTCTACAATGCTTTTAGCAATGCTTTGCGCTAATTTGTAATATTTGTGATCGGGAGCCGTTCTAGCAGATCCAAAAATAGAAACACAAGGTCCTATTTTACTCATTTTTTCGAATCCGTTAACAAATTCGCCCATAATTTTAAAAATGGCCCAAGAATCGTTTGTCTTTATTTCGTTCCAGCCTTTGTGGTGTTTTTCGTTTCTCATAATTAATATTTGTATGAAGTCTATTGTGTTAAAATAGCTATTATTTTTGTTAAAAAGTCTTAAAGCTAATAATTTAATTCTTTTTTAAGAAATCTAGCCGTATGGCTTTTTTTATGCTTAGCAACAACCTCTGGGCTGCCTTCTACAATTATTTGTCCGCCGCCTTTACCGCCTTCGTATCCTACATCAATAATATGGTCTACTGTTTTTATAACGTCTAAATTATGCTCTATAATAAGCACGGTGTTACCTTTGTCGGCTAATTTGTTTAAAACAATCATTAATACCCTAATATCTTCAAAATGTAAGCCTGTTGTTGG
>CALHCQ010000121.1 GCA_937936645.1 uncultured Algibacter sp. | reverse complement strand
TAGCCTTTTAATTCGCCATTAATAATTTTATTTGTAAAGGCCTCTATTTTTTGTTTTGCCTTATAAACTTCTGGAATAATATTTTTACCGTTAACAGTAAAAGAGTCATTTTCTTTGGCTCTTAAGGCTGTATGTAAAACGGCTCGTTGTTCGGTTTCATTTATAACAGCTCCAGAAAACTGCTTATCTATAGCTTCTTTTAATTTAACCTCATCAGCTAATTCTAAAAGATATTTTAGGGTATCTGGCGTTATTCTATTTTTTGAATAATCTAAATAAAAATCATTCCATATTACAGACATATTATCAGCTCTATCTGCATTGTTTGCAAATAAATCTTTCATTTTTACGTCTTTAATATTTTTATAATGTTCTTCTAGTTTTTGCCAAGCTGGTGTTGTTGTAGGATTAATTTTTGATAGAGCCATATCATTAATTTTTCATGGTTATTTGGTTTGCATCTATTAGTAGATTTTGGGAATCTTCTTTGTAATTAATAGCATCTAATTTTGCCTTTATGGGCTTTATATGATCTAGGTATTTAATTTTTAAACTATCGGAAATAGGTTCGGCTTCAGGTAATTTTTGTTTAAATGGATCTACCTCTTTTCCGTTTTTCCAGAAACGGTAACACACATGAGGCCCCCCTGTTTTACCTGTCATTCCTACCCAGCCTATAACATCGCCTTGTTTTACAAATTGCCCTACTTTTACATTACGCTTTTTCATGTGTAAATACTGTGTAGAGTAAGTGGCATTGTGTCTTATTTTTACATAATTACCATTATTGCCTTTGTATGCTGATTTAGAAACCGTACCATTAGCTGTCGCCATAATGGGAGTTCCTATAGCGGCAGCAAAATCGGTACCTCTGTGTGGCTTTATTTTATAACCATAAGCAGCTATACGCCTGCGTAAATTATACCTAGAGGATATACGCTTAAACTTTACAGGTGCTTTTAAAAATGCACGACGTAGATTTTTTGCATCATCAGCAAAATAGTCTACAATACCTTTTGTAGAATCGGTTTCAAATTGAAAAGCATAAAATGGTTCTTTATTATGTTCAAAAACAGCTGCTTTTACCTCGTGTACTCCTGCGTATATGGTGTCTTCTATGTATTTATCGGTATATAAAACTTTAAAGCGGTCACCTTTTTGCAAATGTCTAAAATCTATGGTCCATGCATATATCTCGTCGGCCATAATATGAGCTAAACGCTGACTAAGACCTTGTGATTCTAAAGTTTGAGATATATTACTGTTTATAATTCCTGCTGCCGTTTTTTCGACATACTTTATTGGTTTTTTACTCGTGTAAGCTTTAACCACAGAATCTTTAAAGTTAATAACCACATAATCTTCTTTGTTTGGCTGATATATAAAACACTTTGCTGCATGTGTGGTGTCTTTAGAGCATAACAACGTGTAGGGCTTACCAACTTGTAATTTTCTAATATCGAAAGAGTCCTTGGCTTTGTTAGCTATATTAAATATGGCAGGATACCCTACTCTATTATGTTCTAAAATTTCACCAAAACTATCGCCCGGCCTTATGGTGTCTCTTTTTACCGTAAAGTCGTCTAATTTAAAACCAAACTCATAGTGCTCTTGTGGCTCTATGGCTTCGGCTACATCGTTTTGTTGTTTTACCGGCTGTTTGTTATCTATACAACCTACAAAGTTAAGTACTACACAAAGTACTATTAAATATTTCGTCCCCAATTTTCTATTTCTTTACTGGTCCATAATTCTGGAAAAAAAATCCTTTTTTGATATTTAGGATGCATATATTTTACCCATTCACTCCCTCCTGTGGCTTCGGCTGTTTTACCATTTATGTTTAAATAATGGTTTGCCGTGTTGTAATGTGCCATTACCCATTTTACATTAACCGTATAATCGTAATGACGCATGGCTTTTATCAGTTTTTTATCTTTTTGAGCAGCTTTAGGTAAGGTTTTAAATTTAGACCATAAATTGTTGGTTTGGTAAAATTTAGAAAACCTTAAAAACTCGTCTTTATAACGCGATTCAAAATCTGATAATGTATATGTTTTTTTTCCTGTTTTATAATCTTTACCTGCTGCCTGCCAATAGAGCTGTTCGAAGGCTTCTTCGCAACATATATTTTTATCGACATTGTCTCTAAAGCGTTTATCTATTAAATTGATAAGCTCTGTGGATGCAAACTCTATTTTTCTATACTGTGCACTTTGAAAACCACTTGCTGGTGTTAGTGTTGTTCTAAATTGATTGTATTGATTCACATCCATACCATCTTTCATGATACTAAAGGAAGATGTTAACACATCAAAATAACGACTAATACGCATTATTTTGTCTGTAAAAACAGGAATACTTATTGTACTACTATGTCCTATTTGATCTATTTCTGTAAGTACCATTTTAAAAAGCAACTCGTTAACTTGATGGTACATTATAAACACCATTTCGTCTGGAAAAACAGTACGTTGTGTTTGCAAGTTTAACAAGGCGTCGGTATTAATATAATCCCAATAATTAATTGGTTTACTGTGCAATAACCCTTCTAGGTGCGCATCTAAATCTTGATCTATTCTATCGTATTTATCCTTTAGTTGGCTAGATATGTTAGGGTTTAAGCTCATTAATTATTTGCTATAGTTTTAAACGGATGCTTTAGTGATTTAAAGGCTTCTAGGTCGGCTCTTAAGGAGCCTACAGCTAAATCGGCCTTGATTCGTAAAGGTAATTTATTTTTGTCTTTTGACACCCATAGCGTTAAACTTTCTTCTTCTTTAAAAACACGACCTGCTAAAACATATGGTCTAAATTTTAAAGTATTAATTTGGCCAAATTCGGTTTTAATAACTTCTTCGCCTAAATACAATAATTTAAATCCATAATTTTCGCCATCAAAAAACATATCAACCCGAACCTCATCGTTTACTTTTAAAGTGTCTGTTTCCAAGTTATTTCTTAAATAATAAAATGTAGATACCATATCTTGTATGTTTGGTTTTGTGTCTACAATTGTTTTTTTATTGCGCTTAATATCGTGTACATAAGCCTTTTTATTTTCTTGGTCGAACTCTATTACTAAATTTTTAGTATGCCCACCTTCGTCTATTTTTCTAATAAACTTTCTAGGCAACATATCTTTTTTATCAAAGTAAGTTTCGTAAAGATCTTCTACTTTAAAAAACCATTTAATCATTCCTGTAGTCCAGCCTTTACCAACAATATGAAACATATTTTGGTTATTTAAGGTAGCCTCTTTAACCTCTAGTGTAGCGTTACCTGCTTTAAGCCAGTTACTATAGCTCATCTTAAATTTAAACCATTCGCCTTTTTCAAATGCCGATTCTTGCTGAGCAAAAGACAGTTGCGATGTTATTAACAGTAATAATATAATTGTTATTTTTTTCATATTATGTAGGGGTGTCGTATTGTAATAGTGTGCTGTAGCGTTTTTTATTACGGCAGTAGGTAAATTACAATTACTATTCCAAAAATATAAATTTATTTAACACCTAAATTTAAAAACAGGTAATTAGCACTGCTATTTAACAGTTATTTAAGTTAAAATAATTGCAGAAACCTCGTTTTAAAACCAAAACCCTAAATTAAAAAACCAAACACTATCTTTATTTTCTGGTGAATAACTATAATTTAGCTCTATAGGCCCAATAAGTGTTTCTAAACCATAACCTAAACCATAACCTTGATGCTCAGGAAGAGAAAAGAAATCACTAGATTTAAAAAGTCCGTCACCAACATTAGCAAAATTAGTTTTAAATAAAATGTGATGCTTGGGTAGTACTTGATAATCTAACCTTACTAAGGTTTTAAAAAAACTATCTCCCGTAAGGGACAAAAAGTCATAACCAATAAAAGACATGTAATTATTTATTAAGTTATTGCCATAACCACCAAGCGTAAAATCTAAAGAATTTGTAGATAAATCGCCTATTTTGAAACCCCCACTAATCTCTGCTTTAAAGGCCAATTTAGAGCTTAACCGATAGGCTTTCCCTACGTTAGCTTTTAGTATAGAAAAACTTTCGAAGTTAGTATTAAAACTAGAAGCATATAAATACGAATGTAAATCGCCACTAACAAAAGTACCCCTACTTGGGTAATGTCTATTATCGTAACTATCTAACTTAAGTTGTGTGTATAAACTAAAATAGGAGGTGTTATCAAAAATAAAATTATCGGCCTCGGTTGTGTTTAACGTAATGGTTTCCGATTTTATTTTTAAACGTTTATGCTCTAACCCTAAGCTTAACGAAAAATCTTTTTTTAATAAAGTTTCTACAAAAACTTGATTTGTTTGATCTTCAATTTTTGCATTTATACGATTTAAACTAATAGTATTATCTTCTTGACGCTCTGAAAGAAAAAGCGTTGGATCTATATTTTTATCGAACGCATTGTACCTTGATTTAAACCCTAAATTCCAACGTTGACCTTGATTTATTAAATACTCAAAATTGTATCGTAAATTATCACCTAAAATAAAATCTAAAGAAGCTTCATCATCTTTAAAAAACAAATGCTTTCTTGTTAAGTTAATTAAAGCAGCGCTTTTATATAATCGATCGTAGTGCACGCCTAATTTTAAAAATGTATTGGTCTTTATTTCTTTAATATTGGCTACTAAATGATATGCTCCTTCTTGAGGTGTATGCTCTAATTGGTAATAAAATGACTTAAAATTATTAGTTGCCATTAAATTATTTACTCCTTTTGTAAACCCCTTATAACTAACCTTTGTATTTGGCTTTAACTTTAACTTTCTTAACACATAAGACCTCGTGTATTTATTTGTACCAGATAGCTTTATTTGTTTAATAGTAAGACTATCGGGTTGTACTATTTTATTTTTTTTTATAGATATACCTGTCGTTAAATCTTTTAATTGCCCTATTTTTAACAATGCAGCATGCTTCCCTTTTTTTACGATCTCGTCCCCTTGCCCAAAAGACACTACCGAATAGTTAGTTATATCTGGTTTTATATAAATATCTGTTTTAGATACCTTAGGAGTCATATCTTTAATAGCCTTAAGGTTATTAATTTGAAACAACAAATCGGTTGCCGATGTGAGTTCGTCTCGCGTAAGTAAATCGTCTTGTACATCGACACCAATCACAACATCGACCCCTTTACTTCTTAGTTCCTCTATGGGGTAATTATTTACAACCCCACCATCTATTAAAATTTTATCTTTAATAAATACTGGCTGAAAAAGAGTTGGTAAAGCACCACTTGCCATAATAGCCTCGTTTAAGTTGCCCTGATCTAGAAGGACTTGCTTACCTGTTTCTATGTCTGTCGCCATACAAAAAAATGGTATGGGAAGCTTACTAAAATCTTTTATGTGATTTACATGAAGCGTAAGTTTAGATATTAAATTAAAAGTGTTTTGACCTTTTGATAGCGCCGAGGGAAACTTAACTTTAAAGTTATCGAAAGGCAAAGTAACGGCGTATTTTTCGGCATTACTGCGCTCATGGAGTTCTTTAGACGCTCTAGGTAGTTCATCCTTTAAAACCTCATCAAAATTAATACCTCTACAAATAGAATCTATTGCTTTACCAGAATATCCCGAAGCATAGAGCGCTCCTAAAATAGCCCCCATACTTGTACCTGCTATATAATCTACTTTAATACCCAAACTATCTACAACTTTTAAAACACCTATGTGTGCCAAAGCTTTAGCACCACCACCGCTTAAAACCAAACCAATTTTGGGCTTTTTTTTAATGATGCTGTTTTGAGATTTCACAGAAAAAACTACAAAAAACAATACGAGTACTATACTTATTTTATTTTTCAAGCCCCAACTATTTACAATATTAAAATTATTCTTCTTTATGATAAAAACTATATATTTTTGATGCTCTAGAAACTCCTACAACATCTTCCAACTCGTCTAATTTGGCATTAGCAACTCGCTTAACAGATTTAAAATGCCTTAACAATTCTACAATGGTTTTCTCGCCAATACCAGGTATGGTTTCTAACTCTGTATTTAACGCTGTTTTGCTTCTTTTATTTCTGTGATGCTCTATACCAAAACGGTGCGCCTCGTTACGTAGTTGTTGGGTTATTTTTAAGGTTTCGCTTTTTTTGTCTAAATATAAAGGAATAGGATCGTCTGGGTAAAACAATTCTTCTAAACGTTTGGCTATACCTATTATGGCTATTTTGCCTCTTAAATTTAAAGCATCTAAACTTTTTAATGCCGAAGACAATTGCCCTTTACCTCCATCTATTATTATTAATTGTGGCAATGGAGCGTTTTCGTCTAAGAGGCGTTTATACCTCCTGTAAACAACCTCTTCCATAGACGCAAAATCGTCTGGCCCTTCTACTGTTTTTATATTAAAATGCCTGTAATCTTTTTTACTTGGCTTTCCATTTTTAAACACAACGCATGCTGCTACGGGGTGAGTACCTTGTATGTTGGAGTTGTCGAAACATTCAATGTGTCTTGGCTCTTCAGAAAGTCGTAAATCGGCTTTCATTTGTGCCATAATACGGTTTGTATGCCTATCGGGATCTACAATTTTAATTTGTTTAAAACGTTCCATCCTAAAATATTTAGCATTACGTAAAGACAAATCTAAAATATGCTTTTTATCTCCCAACTTTGGCACCGTTATCTTTAAAGACGCTCCTAAACTAACAGGAAAAGGCACATAAATTTCTTTAGAGTTCGAATTAAAACGCTGCCTAATTTCTGTAATTGCTAATTCTAATAATTCTTTATCCGACTCGTCTAGCTTCTTTTTAATTTCCAGGGTATGCGATCTTATAATGGAGCCGT
Source organism: uncultured Algibacter sp. (assembly GCA_937936645.1). Classification (GTDB taxonomy): domain Bacteria; phylum Bacteroidota; class Bacteroidia; order Flavobacteriales; family Flavobacteriaceae; genus Postechiella. The sequence continues at coordinate 9,512 of CALHCQ010000121.1, read as the reverse complement.
AAGAAAGTTGTAAAAAATTAATATAACCATAGCCTTCGTCACTCATTATAGAAAATACATCGACATTGCTAATTTTTGGATTTACAATAGTAGATCGAGATTGGTAATTTTCTAAAACTTCTATTTTTTCTTTTATTTTTTGAGCTTCTTCAAAACGCATTTCTTGTGCTAAATCTTTCATTTGCGTTTTAAATTGAGCTAAAGAATCTTTAAAATTTCCTTTTAAAATTTCTTTTATGGCTTTTATGTTTTCGTTGTACTGCATTTCGGTTTCTAAACCTTCGCAAGCCCCTTTACAATTACCTAAATGATACTCTAAACATACTTTATACTTACCAGAGTTAACCTTGTCTTGCGATAAATTAAAATTACAGGTTCTTAAATTATAAAGTCCTTTAATTAAATCTAACAGCGTATAAACGGTTTTTCCGCTAGTGTAGGGTCCAAAATAATCGCTACCGTCTTTAAAAACACGACGTGTAGAAAATACGCGAGGAAAACGTTCTTTCTTTATGCAAATCCAAGGGTAAGACTTGTCATCCTTTAATAAAACGTTATACCGCGGCTTATGTTTTTTTATTAAATTATTTTCTAATAATAAAGCATCGGTTTCGGTTTCTACAACAATATGCTTAATGTTAACTATTTTTTTTACTAATACACGTGTTTTACCACTATCATGAGTTTTTGTAAAATAAGAGCTTACTCTTTTTTTTAAATTTTTAGCTTTCCCCACGTAAATAATAGTGCCTTCGGCATCAAAATACTGATATACTCCTGGAGAATCTGGTAGGGTTTTAACCTGTATGTCTAGCGTAGGTAATGTCATGTATACCAAAGATAATTATTTAACACAAATAGGCGTAAAGGTTTAACATGAAGATTAAAAATTTAATAAAATTCCATGACTTCAACTAAAAAAAATAAAATTTAATAATAAAGCCGTTAATATATTCATATTATAAAAATAAAAACACAAAAGTAGATTTATGCATCATAATTTTTAATAAACTTGTAGCAACAAATAATCTTAAAAAATTGTGCCTCATGTTAATAACAAAAATGCTGCTTAAATCATTATAATGTTATGAATATTGTTATTCTATCTAGAAACCCACAACTATACTCTACAGAACGCTTGGTTGAAGAAGCCGAAAAACGCGGACATCGTGTCGAAGTTATAGATCCTTTAAAATGCGATCTTATAATAGAAAAAGAAAAACCTACCATACTATACAACGAACGCTACTTAAACGACGTAGACGCCATTATACCTAGAATAGGTACATCGGTAACATTTTATGGTTGCGCCGTAGTAAGACAGTTTGAAATGATGGGCGTTTTCACCATTGCAACCTCCGATGCCATTATACGCTCGCGCGATAAATTACGAAGTTCTCAGCGCTTATCTAGAGCAGGCATTGGCATGCCAAAAACAGTGTTTACTAATTACTCGCGCGATGTAGACAAAGTTATATCTCATGTTGGTGGCACCCCTGTAATTATTAAACTACTAGAAGGCACACAAGGTCTTGGCGTGGTTTTGGCCGAATCTAAAAACGCTGCCGAATCTGTTTTAGAAGCTTTTAATGGATTAGAAGCTAGGGCGCTAGTACAAGAATATATTGCAGAAGCTAAAGGTGCCGATTTAAGAGCCTTGGTAGTAGACGGACAAGTTGTAGGCGCCATGAAACGCCAAGGTAAAGAAGGTGAATTTCGCTCTAATTTACACCGTGGTGGATCTGCAAAAATTGTAAAACTAAGCCATGAGGAGTTAAAGGTAGCTATGAATGCTGCCAAAACCTTAAAACTGCCTGTTTGTGGTGTAGATATGCTACAATCCTCTAGAGGGCCTTTATTACTAGAGGTAAATTCTACCCCAGGTCTAGAAGGTATAGAAACAGCAACGGGGCGTAATATTGCTAAAAGTATTATAGTGTATATTGAAAAAAATAAAGAATAAATGTCTGTAATAAAAAACAATATTCTAACCATTTTAGGTGAAGATATAAAGCCTGGCGAAAGCAAAGAAATTAATTTTGATATTGCTAATTTACACACCTCGACACCTGTAAATGTTCCTGTAATTATAGAACGCGCCATAAAACCTGGCCCAGTTGTTTTATTTACTGCAGGCATACATGGCGACGAGGTTAATGGTGTAGAAATTGTAAGACAAATTATATCTAAAGGTATTAACAAGCCAACAAAAGGCACCATAATATGTATGCCTGTAATTAATGTTTTTGGATTTATAAACTTAAAACGTGAATTTCCAGATGGTAGAGATTTAAATCGGGTTTTTCCGGGTAGTCCAACAGGCTCTTTAGCCGGTCGTGTAGCCTATAAACTTATACACGATATTATTCCTCATGCCGATGTTATTCTTGATTTTCACACAGGTGGAGCAGGTCGGTTTAACGCACCTCAACTACGTTATATTAAAGAAAACACCGCTTTAAATGACCTTGCAAAAATATTTGCAGCGCCTTTTGTTTTGTATTCTAAAAATGCATCCAAAACATTTCGGTCTACCTGCTATAAACAAGGTAAAACACTTTTACTTTTTGAAGGTGGAAAATCATTACACATAGACGACAGGGTCACCAACTGTGGTGTTAATGGCTCTAAAAGAATACTAAAACATTTTAACATGTTAAACCCTAGTTTTAAAATACCCAAACCCAAGCAGGGGTGTATTTTTATAGAAGATAGCAAATGGATTCGCGCCAAATATTCTGGCATGTTTAAACCGAGTATTAATACTGGTTTATATGTAAATAAAAACGATATTTTAGGGAATATAACAGATCCTTATGGCAAATTCGATTATGCCGTTAAAGCACGTAATTCTGGTTTTATAATTAACGTAAACGAAGCCCCTATTGTGTATCAAGGCGACGCATTGTTTCATATATCTTTAACACATTATTAGCTTTAGAATGACAAAACTAGAACTACGAAAAAAATATAAAGCACTTAGAGACGATCTATCTATAGACACTATTGATGCCTTAAGTATAGATATTGCCAATCAAGCATTAAAACTAAACATTTGGTCGCACAGCTTTTATCACATTTTTTTAAGCATTACAGAACTTAAAGAAATAAATACCGATTATTTACTTAACATACTATCTGGTAAAGATAAAAACATCATAATACCTCGTAGTAACTTTAAAACAGGTCATATGAATCATGTGTTACTAACAGATAACACGACTATTAAAAAAAACACGTATCATATACCAGAACCTATAGATGGCATAGAAATAAACAGTACACAAATAGAAGTGGTTTTTATACCACTATTAGCTTTCGACCAAGCAGGAAACCGTGTTGGTTATGGTAAAGGGTTTTACGATACATTTTTAGAAACATGTAAACCTAACACCTTAAAAATAGGTTTATCTTTATTTAATGCCGAACCTGTAATTAGTGATGTTTATACTAAGGATATTCCTTTAGATTTTTGCATAACACCTAAGCAAGTTTATACATTTTAAATTAATTTTTAAATACTTTTTTATTAAATACGATAAGCATAACAAAACCGGTGCTTATGGCAACATCGGCTATATTAAAAACAGGCTCAAAAAACGTAAAAAAACGACCACCAACAAAAGGAATCCAACTTGGCAAATACCCTTTAAACAAAGGAAAATATAACATGTCTACCACCTTACCATGTAACAACGTATCGTACCCGCCTGTGGTTGGTAAAAAAGAAGCTATTTGCCCATGGCTATCGTTAAATATAACACCGTATAAAACAGAATCTATAATATTACCTAAAGCACCAGAAAAAATTAAAGCAATGGCTATAATTAAAATATTGGAGCCTTTTTTTCTTGTAACATCATACAACCAGTAGGCAATACCAAAAATAGCAAACACTCGAAATAAAGTTAAAACAACTTTAGCTGTACGGTCTGATATAAAAGTTGCAAAATCGCTAATTTTTGTACCCCAGGCCATACCATCGTTTTCTATAAAATAGATTTTAAACCACGAAGTAACTTCGATGTTCTCATGCAAAGCAAAATGTGTTTTTACATATATTTTACTAATTTGATCTATTAATAAAACGATTACAATAAGTGCTACAGATTTTTTTAAGGTCATTGTTTAATTAGAATTAATATATGGCTACCAAACAAAAAACGTCTCATTTATTAAAATAGAGACGTTTTTAATGTTTTGTATAATGTAATTTTACTTCTGCATATTTTTTGCTTCAATACTTAATGTAGCATGAGGCACAAGCTCTAAACGTTTCTTGTTTATAAGTTTACCCGTTACACGACATACACCATATGTTTTATTTTCTATGCGAATAAGTGCATTTTTTAAATCGCGAATAAATTTTTGCTGTCTTATTGCTAATTGCGAATTAGACTCTTTACTCATTACGGCACTACCTTCATCAAAAGCTTTAAATGTGGGAGATGTATCTTCTGTACCATTATTATGATCGTTCATGTAAGCACTTTTTATCAACTCTAAATCGTGCGTTGCTTTGTCTATTTTATCAGTAATAATAGCTTTAAATTCAGCTAATTCGGCATCAGAATATCTTATATTTAAGTCTCCCATAGTTTTAATGTTTTTTAATAAACAGTTTGGTATTTATATCATCAAAAGCAATATCTATACCATTATTTAATTCGTCTTTTATTTCTAATTCGTCGGTTAGTGTTTCGGCTTTTATATACTCTATATTGGCCTCTACAGCATTTACAATAAAATCATTTTTTTGTAGTGCTACACTAATCCTGTCTGTAACTTCGAAACCAGAATCTTTACGCAAATTTTGAATACGATTTACAAGTTCTCTTGCGACACCCTCATTTTTTAAATCTTCGGATAATGTTACATCTAAGGCCACCGTTAAAGCACCTTCGTTAGCAACCAACCATCCTTCTATATCTTGAGAGGTAATCTCTACATCACTTAACACTAAAGTAATATTTTTTCCGTTTACCGCAATATCAAGACTACCATTTTGTTCAATATTTTTTATTTCTTCTGGTGTAAATGCTTTTATAGCATTGGCAACAAGCTTCATATCTTTACCAAATCGTGGCCCAAGAGCTTTAAAATTTGGTTTAATTTGCTTTACTAGAATATCGGCAGCATCGTTTTCCTCTAAAAGCGTAATTTCTTTAACGTTAACTTCGTGCTTTATTAAATTTGATACGGCTAAAATTTCTTCTTTTTGCTGTGCATTAACCACAGGTATCATTATTTTTTGTAGTGGCTGGCGTACTTTTATTTTCTCTTTTGCTCTTAAAGACAAAACTAAAGATGATATGGTTTGAGCAGCTTCCATTTTACGTTCTAAACTTTTATCTACAAAAGCTTCGTTATACACAGGGAAATCTGCTAAATGCACACTACTAAACTGCTCTTTTTTAGTTACCGAATTTAAATCTAAATATAACTTGTCCATAAAAAACGGAGCAATAGGCGCAGCTAATTTTGCGATAGTTACCATACACGTATATAGAGTTTGGTATGCCGATATTTTATCGGTTTGATAATCGCCTTTCCAGAAACGTCTTCTACTTAATCTTACAAACCAGTTACTTACATAATCTTGTGTAAAGTTAGATATTGCTCTTGCAGCACGGGTTGGCTCGTAACCGGCATAATAGGTGTCTACTTTTTGAATCAAGGTATGCAACTCGGATAAAATCCAACGATCTATTTCTGGTCGGTCGCTAAGTTCTATATCCGCTTCAGCGTAACTAAAACCATCTAAATTGGTATATAGGGTAAAAAATGAGTAGGTGTTATATAATGTTCCAAAAAACTTACGCTTAACCTCTTCGATACCTTCTAGATCGAATTTTAAGTTATCCCATGGGTTAGCATTAGCAATCATGTACCAACGCGTTGCATCGGCGCCATAGTCGCCTAATGTTTTAAAGGGATCTACAGCGTTACCTAAGCGTTTAGACATTTTTTGGCCATTTTTGTCTAAAACTAAACCGTTAGACACAACGTTTTTATAGGCAACAGAGTCGAAAACCATAGTGCCAATAGCGTGTAGGGTATAGAACCAACCACGTGTTTGATCGACACCTTCTGCTATAAAATCGGCAGGAAAAGTGGTGCCTTTATCAATTAAATCGGCATTTTCGAATGGGTAATGCCATTGCGCGTAAGGCATAGAGCCAGAATCGAACCAAACATCTATTAAATCGCTTTCGCGGAACATTTTTTGGCCGGTAGCGGATACTAATGTAATTTGATCTACAATGTTTTTATGTAAGTCTAATTTTGCATAATTTTCTTCTGAATTGTTTCCAACTTCAAAATCGGCAAAAATATCTTCTTTTAAAACACCTGCTTTTATAGCTTTTTGCATTTCTGCTTTAAGCTCTTCTACAGAGCCAATACAAATTTCTTCTTTACCATCTTCGGTTCTCCAAATTGGTAATGGTATACCCCAGTAACGCGATCTAGATAAATTCCAATCGTTGGCATTAGCTAACCAGTTACCAAATCGACCTTCTCCTGTACTTTTTGGTTTCCAATTAATGCTTTTATTTAAATCGTGCATTCTATCTTTTACGTCTGTAACTTTTACAAACCAAGAGTCTAGTGGGTAATATAAAATAGGCTTATCTGTACGCCAACAATTTGGGTAACTGTGCTTGTATTTTTCTACTTTAAAGGCTTTGTTCTCTTCCTTTAGTTTTATAGCGATCTCTACATCTACAGATCGCTCTGGCGCATCGCCATTTGTATAATACTCGTTTTTAACATATTTACCTGCAAACTCGGCCATTTCTGGTCTAAATTTACCTTGTAAGTCTACCAATGGCACTAAGTTATCGTTCTCGTCTTTTACCAACATTGGTGGTATTTCTGGAACAGCTTGTTTTGCAACTAAAGCATCATCGGCACCAAAAGTAGGTGCTGTATGCACTATACCTGTACCGTCTTCTGTGGTAACAAAATCTCCAGATATAACTCTAAAAGCGTGCTCTGGATTATCGTTTGGTGTTGCATAAGGTAATAATTGCTGGTAAGTAATGCCTACTAAATCGCTTCCTTTAAACTCTTTTACTATGTAAAACGGAATTTTTTTATCGGCTTTGGTATACGCATTTACCTCATCTAAACTTTCAACTTGTTTAAATTTTCCTGAAAATTGCTTTGCTACTAAAGGCTTAGCTAATACAACATTAATAGGCTCGAATGTGTATTGATTATATGTTTTTACTAAAACATAATCTATTTTAGGCCCTACGGTTAATGCAGTATTACTTGGTAGCGTCCATGGTGTTGTTGTCCAGGCTAAAAAATAAATAACACCTTCGTTACTTAAAAAACTAGGTAATGAATTTTTATTGGCTTTAAATTGGGCAACAATAGTCGTATCGGTTACATCTTGATAGGTACCTGGTTGGTTTAATTCGTGAGAGCTTAAACCTGTTCCTGCTTTTGGGGAATAGGGTTGTATGGTGTAGCCTTTATAAAGTAATTTTTTATTATAAATTTGTTTTAATAGCCACCAAACAGACTCCATATATTTGGGTTCGTAGGTAATGTAAGGGTCGTCCATGTCTACCCAATATCCCATTTTTTGGGTTAGGTCGTTCCATACATCGGTATAGCGCATAACAGCTTTTCTACAAGCCGCGTTATAGTCTTCTACAGATATGGTTTTACCAATATCCTCTTTAGTAATTCCTAATTCTTTTTCTACACCCAGTTCTATAGGCAAGCCATGTGTATCCCATCCAGCTTTACGCTTTACTTGATACCCTTTCATGGTTTTATATCTAGGGAAAATATCTTTTATTGCACGTGCTAATACGTGGTGCACCCCTGGCAAACCGTTTGCCGATGGAGGCCCTTCGTAAAATACATAAGGTTCGCTGCCTTCTCTGGTCGTTACACTTTTTTCAAAAATGTTATTTTGTTGCCAGTATTCTAATATTTCGCTTGCTATATTGGGTAAGTCAAGTCCTTTGTACTCAGGAAATTTCGTGCTCATTTCTACTTAATTCTTATAATATTGCGAATTTAGGAAATTTTGATGCAAAATAAGCACTCTAAATAATTTTTAAATTAGGCTAAACAACATAACCCACTAAGTCTTCTATTTTAGATATTAATTGAATTTTTATACCAGCCGTTTTTAATGCTATTTTATTGTATTTAGATACAAATATGGTTGAAAACCCCAACTTTTCGGCCTCTAAAATACGCTGTTCTACACGTTGTACAGGTCTTATTTCTCCAGAGAGCCCTACCTCGGCTGCAAAACAGAAGTTGTTTTGTAAAGCCACATCTTCGTTAGAGGATAAAATGGCTGCTACAACGGCTAGGTCTATTGCTGGATCGTCTACTGTAATACCACCTGTTATGTTTAAAAACACATCTTTTGCCCCCAAACGAAAACCTGCTCTTTTTTCTAGTACTGCCAGCAACATATTTAAACGTTTTGCATTAAACCCTGTGGCACTACGCTGTGGTGTACCGTAAACAGCCGTGCTTACCAAAGCTTGCACTTCTATCATTAAAGGACGCATACCCTCTAGAGTTGCGGCAATGGCGTTTCCAGATAATTCTTCGTCTTTTTTTGATATTAAAATTTCTGAGGGGTTAGAAACCTCGCGTAATCCGGAGCCTTGCATTTCGTAAATACCCAACTCGTTGGTAGAACCAAATCTATTTTTATTAGCTCTTAATATTCTAAATACATGGTTACGGTCGCCTTCAAACTGCAAAACCGTATCTACCATGTGTTCTAATATTTTTGGGCCAGCAATATTGCCGTCTTTTGTAATATGACCTATAAGTAAAACAGGTGTTGCGGTTTCTTTAGCAAATTTTATAAGCTCTGTTGTACATTCTTTTATTTGTGAAATACTACCAGAAGATGATTCTATATAATCGCTATGTAGTGTTTGTATAGAATCTATAATTACAATATCGGGCTGTAAGGCCTCTATTTGCCTAAAGATATTTTGAGTTTTTGTTTCTGTTAAAATATAACAGTTATTATTGTTTGGGTTTATACGTTGCGCCCGCATTTTTATTTGCTTTTGGCTTTCCTCGCCAGAAACATACAACGTATTATACGGCAATTTTAAAGACACTTGTAATAAAAGCGTGCTTTTACCAATTCCTGGTTCTCCACCTAATAAAGTAAGAGATCCTGGTACTATACCACCACCTAAAACACGATTAAATTCGGCATCAAATGTATCTAACCTTGGTTCTTTAGACACATCGATATCTTTAATTTTTAAAGGTATCGCAGCTTTCTTTTTTACAGCTGTTGTTACTTTCCAATCCTTTTTTTCGGGTTTTTCTACAACTTCTTCTACAATGGTATTCCAAGCCTTACATGCTGTACATTGCCCTTGCCATTTAGAATATTGATTGCCACAAGACTGACAAAAAAAAGTGGTTTTCACCTTAGCCATTTAATCTTTTTTGTAATATAAATTAATATCCGAAGTCTGCTTTTATAGCTTCTGCTTTTTCTA
>CALHCQ010000120.1 GCA_937936645.1 uncultured Algibacter sp. | reverse complement strand
GAAGTTTCCAAAGCTAAAGGATCGTATATATTTGATAAAAATAACAAAGCGTATTTAGACTTTGTAGCTGGGGTATCGGCCTGTACACTTGGGCATTCTAACCCAATTATAATTAATGCTATAAAAACGCAACTCGATTTGTACACACATGTTATGGTATATGGAGAGTATGTGCAAGACCCAGCTGTAAAACTCACTAAGCTGTTAGCAGAAAATTTACCAAGTCCGTTAGAGAAAACATACCTAACAAACTCTGGAACCGAAGCTATAGAGGGCGCCTTAAAATTAGCAAAACGTGCAACGGGTCGTAGCGAAGTAATTGCTGCAAATCACGCCTACCATGGTAATACCATGGGGTCTATGAGTGTCATGGGGTATGAAGAGCGAAAACAAGCCTTTAGACCATTAGTGCCAGATGTAAAATTTATTACTTTTAATAACTTAATAGATTTAAATTTAATCACCACAAAAACAGCTTGTGTTATATTAGAAACCATACAAGGTGGTGCAGGTTTTATAGAACCCACAAAAAAGTATTTACAAGAGGTAAAAGCACAATGTAAAAAAGTTGGAGCCTTACTTATATTAGACGAAATACAACCTGGAGTCGGGAGAACAGGAAAATTATTTGGCTTTGAAAACTATAACTGTGTTCCAGACATTTTAGTTTCTGGAAAAGGACTTGGCGGTGGCATGCCCATTGGAGCTTTTACAGCTTCTACAGAATTAATGGATTTACTTCAAGACGCTCCAAAACTTGGACATATAACAACCTTTGGCGGACATCCCGTAATTGCTGCTTCTGCATTAGCAACATTAAAAGAGGTATTAAGCAGTAATCTTATGCAAGAAGCTTTAAAAAAAGAAGCAATATTAAGACTACATCTTAAACATCCTTTAATTAAAGAAATTCGAGGCAAAGGATTAATGATTGCTTTAATTATGCAAAATGATACAGTAGCAAACACTTTAGTTCTAGAAGCACAAAATCAAGGTTTAATATTATTTTGGTTACTCTTCGAGCCGAAGGCAGTACGAATTACCCCACCATTAACCATTACACATAACGAAATTATTGAAGGTTGCCATATTATTTTAGGTATTTTAAATAAAATTGAGAAAGAATAACTATCTTATAATATATTAGTAAACAAACACTAAAGTGCAAATACAGTAATAAAAAATTATATGTTTATTACTTTGTTAAAAACATTTAATGATTTTTGCTAAAAACTAAAAATAGAAGCTTATTTTTATTTGTATAGATTAATTTATAATTGCCTATGGAATTTAGTCCTGATGAAAATATTAATTTGCCTTTAGCTAAATTTGAATCGATGCTAAAAACGAATCATGTTTTATTTTTTGACTCAGAAGAGTTTGAAAACATAATTCATCATTACCTAAATCAGGGTAAAACAGCACTGGCCAAAAAAGCTATAAAATTAGGCTTAGAACAACACCCTACATCTATAAATTTAAAATTATTTAAAGTTGAAATTTATATTTTTGAAGACAAACTAAAAGAAGCTAATTTACTACTAGATAAATTATACGCCATAGACCCTTTTAACGAAGAGATATACATACAAAAAGCAAATATTTTTTCAAAAAAAGACAAGCACGTAAAAGCTATAGAAGTTTTAAAACAAGCTATAGAGTTAACAGATGATGTTGCCGACTTATATTCCCTTATAGGTATGGAATATTTATTCTTAGATCAATTCGAAAATGCTAAAACATATTTTATTAAATGTTTAGAGCAAGACTCCCAAGATTACTCTGCGCTTTACAACATCATTTATTGTTTTGATTTTTTAGATGAAGGAGAAAAAGCCATAACATATTTAAATCAATTTTTAGATAATAACCCCTACTGCGAAGTAGCTTGGCACCAATTAGGAAAACAATATTTTAATAAAGAAAAATACAATGAAGCCATACGTGCTTTCGATTTTGCTATAATCTCTGACGATACTTTTATAGGCGCATATCTAGAACGAGGAAAAGTGTTAGAACGATTAAACCGTTATAATGAAGCCATAGAGAGTTACGAAATAACTTTAAATTTACATGATCCAACCTCTTATGCTTTATTAAGGATAGGCAAATGTCATGAAAAGTTAGGTAATAATAAACTTGCACTGAATTATTACTACAAAACAGTACATGAAGACCCATTACTAGACAAAGGTTGGATAGCGATAACAAGATTTTATAACAAAAATAAAGATTACATAAAAGCTTTAAACTATATAAATAAAGCAATTAATATTGATAGTGAAAATGCTTCTTACTGGAAACTTTTTGCTCAAATAAATTCACAATTACAATTTTTTGAAGAAGCTGAACGCGGATATAAAAAAGCTATAGAATTAGGTAATTATGAATTACATACATGGCTATCTCGAGGCGATTTATTAATAAAATTAGAACAACTAGAAGCTGCAATATATAATTTTGAGGAAGCCTTGGAATTTTACCCAAATCATGCCGAAATAACATATAGATTAGCAGGATTAAACTTGAAATTAAATCAAATATTTAAAGGTACAATTCATTTAAAAAACGCCTTTAAAATGAACAAGGATTATGTTTTTATACTTAATCAATTATTTCCAGAAGTATTAAATATTTCCGAAGTAAAGGAGATTCTAAAGTCAAATAAATAGTTATTAGTTTTATTAATATATTATATTTGATAATCGCTATAGAATCAAAATATGCAAAGAAAACTAATAGATTATCTCATCATTTTTTTTAAAGGTTTAGCTATGGGAGCTGCCGATGCTGTACCAGGAGTATCTGGTGGTACCATTGCTTTTATATCTGGCATTTATGAAGAATTAATATCTACCATAAGCCAAATAAACATAAGTCTTTTTAAAACACTTGTAAATAGTGGTTTTAAAGCCTTTTGGACAAAACTAAATGGTAATTTTATACTAGCACTTCTATCTGGTATTATAGTTAGTTTTGTAACATTCATGAAGTTGGCTAAGTATTTTTTAGAACATCATCCAGTATTGATATGGTCGTTTTTTTTCGGACTTATTATAGCTAGCATCTATTTTGTTGGTAAACAAATAAAACACTGGAATATAGCTGTTATAATAGCATTAATTATAGGTAGCAGTATTGCATATTATATTTCTACACTAGGTAGTTTGGCAAATAACGAGAGTTCTTTATATTTATTTTTCGCAGGATCTATAGCTATTTGCGCTATGATTTTACCAGGTATATCCGGCTCCTTCATCTTAATAATACTTGGGGCATATAAATTGCTTAGCAACGCGATACATAGTTTTGATATAAAAAATTTAGCCGTATTTACTACAGGAGCACTTATTGGTTTACTTAGTTTTAGTCATTTACTAAAATGGTTATTTAAAAAATATAAAGACATTACTTTAGCCGTATTAACAGGTTTTATATTTGGTTCACTAAACAAAGTTTGGCCCTGGAAAGAGACTTTAACTTGGCATACAAACTCTGCTGGGCATAGTACACCCTTGTTACAAAAAAGTGTAACGCCTTTTAACTTTAATGGCGAACATCAAATTGAATTTGCAATTACTTTAATGATTATTGGTTTTTTAACTATTTTTATTTTAGAAAAAGTAGGTGCAAAAAAACAATGATACAAGAACAAAGAACATTAAAACAAAAGTTTTTTTTAGTTTTAAAAGGGCTTGCAATGGGTGCTGCAAATAAAGTTCCTGGAGTTTCTGGTGGTGTTGTAGCATTTGTTACAGGTTTTTATGAAGAATTTATTTACTCTTTAAAACAAATTAATACAACGGCATTAAAACTACTCGTTAATGGTCGTTTTAAATCATTTTATCATCATATAAATGGTCCTTTTTTAACCCTTTTATTTACGGGTATTATTTTAAGTTTTTTTAGTATTTCTAAACTTTTAGACTACTTAATTAAACATTTCGAACTGCTTGTATGGTCGTTATTTTTTGGATTAATAATAGGCTCAATATACCAAATAAACAAAAACTTTAAAGACTGGAATTTAAGGACATATACAGCCCTCTTATTAGGAATACTTATAGGGATTAGCGTTAGCTTTTTAAATCCTGCAAAAGAAAACGATAATTTATGGTTTGTGTTTTTTTGCGGTATTATTAGTGTTTCTGGAATGACGTTACCTGGTTTTTCTGGATCCTTTTTACTTATTCTTATTGGTAATTATGTATTACTTCTAGTAGACTCGGTTAATGCACTATCCACTACTCTGTACGAAGTTTTGGGTGGTAATTATAATTTTTTAAACAACCCACAACGTATTAGAATGTTAAAGGTTCTTATTATATTTACTCTAGGATCTATAGCTGGTTTAGTAAGCTTTTCGCATGCACTTAGTTATATTTTAAAGCGATACAAAAGCATAACATTATCATCTATAATAGGTTTTATTATAGGTTCGCTAGGTGTCGTATGGCCTTGGAAAAAAATTATCTTCAAAAAAAACATAAATAACGAATTTATTCTAGATTCTAGGGGTTTAAAAATTATAGAAAATTATAAACGTTATATCCCAGAAATAAATGTAGAAACTATTTATGCAACCTTATGTATTATTACAGGTGTATTAATAGTATTAATTTTAGAATCTTACAACAAAAAAACAACGCATACAGATGTATAAATTAGGACTTTTAGGCAAAAACATATCTTATTCTTTTTCTAGAAATTATTTTAAAAATAAATTTGAAATTGAAAATATTACTAATGTAAACTATGATAATTTTGACATAGAAAATGTTTCAATATTTCCTTCTATAATAAAAGACACCGATGGATTAAAAGGACTAAACGTTACAATTCCTTATAAACAAGACGTAATTCCTTTTTTAGATAAACTAGACAAAAAAGCAAAAGCAATAGGGGCTGTAAACACAATAAGAATAACAAAAAAAGGCAAATTAGTAGGTTACAATACAGATTGTTATGGATTTAAAAAATCCATAAAACCATATATTAAATCTCATCATAAAAGTGCCTTAATATTAGGTACAGGTGGTGCTAGTAAAGCTGTTGTTTATACCTTAGAAAAACTAGGTATTTCATGTCATTATGTATCTAGAAACATGAGAAAAGGTATAAGCTTTACATACGACACGTTAACGCCACAAGACATTAAAGAACATAAAATTATAGTTAATTGTACACCACTAGGTACGTTTCCAAAGGTAGAATTATGTCCAAATATAACTTTTGACACCATGAGTAGCCAGCACATAGCATTCGATCTTATTTATAACCCAGAAGAAACAACTTTTTTAAGATTAGCAAAAGCACAAAACGCTACCACGATTAACGGTTTAGATATGCTAAAATTTCAAGCTGAAAAAGCTTGGTCGATTTGGGATATAAAAAAATCTAAATAACTAATAACCATTAAAAAACAATGTAAGACTTTGTAGATAATATAGTTGTTAGTATATTTAAAGAATATAAAGAATTGAAAAACTAAAAACATTTTCAAAATGCCTCAGACAGATAACCTGCAAAAAGCAGATGGAACAGAATTAAATAAAAATACTGATAACACATCAGTAAAAACTCATTTAGAAAATCAAGAAAATTCTAAAGAAATCATAGAAAATACATCTAATAATTTGTTAGAAAAAAATGATGATCAAATTATAAATGAAATTGAGGCAACAAATGCTGAAGATGCCGAGGATTCTGGGCATTTAGAAAGACATTCTATAGAGGTAAAAGAATACGAAAAAATGTCTTTAGATTCTTTAGTAATAGAGTTTGAAAAACTTTTAAAAAATGAAAAAGTTCAAGCTATAAAAGCGCATGTAGAAGGTATAAAAAATGAATTTAATATAAAATACAGTACGCTTCTAGAAGAGAAAAAATCAGAATTTATTAGTGATGGTGGTAACGAAATTGATTTCTATTATACCACTCCTGTTCAAAAACGTTTCAAAGAAATTCATAAAGAATATAGAAACAAACTACAAGAACATTACAAAAGCATAGAGAAAAATTTAAAAAATAATTTAGCCAGTAAATTAAATATTATTGAAGAGTTAAAAGGGTTAGTGGGCTTAGAAGAAAACATTAACACAACCTACAAACACTTTAAAAACCTACAAGAACGCTGGAGAACAACAGGGCCTATACCAAGAGATAAATACAATAACGCATGGAATAGCTACCACCACCATGTAGAAATGTTTTACGATTTTTTGCATTTAAATAGAGACTTAAGGGATTTAGACTTTAAGCATAATTTAGACAAAAAATTAAAAATTATAGAGCGAGCTGAAGAGCTAGCCCAAGATAATGATATTATGCGTGCCTTTAGAGAACTACAGGAACTGCATAAAATGTGGAAAGAAGAACTAGGCCCTGTAGCTAAAGAACACAGAGAAAGTATTTGGGAGCGCTTTAAAAAAGCAACTAAAGTTATAAATGATAAAAGACAATTATATTACCAAGAAATAGATAAAATTCATGAAAAGAATTTAGAAAATAAGCTTGAAATTATAACTGCAATTAACACCATTAACGAAGAGCCTGGTAATTCGCATAACCACTGGCAAAAGAAAATAAAAGAAATAGAAGCATTAAGAACCTCTTTTTTTAATGCAGGTAAGGTACCTATTAAACAAAACGAAGCTACTTGGGCTAAGTTTAAAGACGCTGTTAGAACTTTTAACAGACATAAAAACACATTTTATAAAGATCTAAAAAAAGATCAATTAACCAATCTAAACCGTAAGTTAGAACTTATAAATATTGCAGAGTCCAACAAAGAGAGTACAGATTTTGAGGCGACTACTGCTTTAATGAAAAAGATACAAAACGATTGGAAAAAAATTGGACATGTACCACGCAAGGATAGCGATAAAATATGGAAACAATTTAAAGCCGCTTGTAATTATTATTTTGATAAATTAAACGCTTCAAAAAATGCTGCACAACAGGAATTAGTAGATGCGTTTAATAAAAAACAAGATCTTTTAGAAGTTGTAAAAACATTAAGTTTACCTAAAGAACAAAAAGAAGGTCTTGAGGTTATAAATAGCTACATAGAACAATGGAATTCTATTGGAAAAGTACCAGGAGATAAACGCTATATTGATGGTAAATTCTCTAAAGCCTTAGATACTTTATATGATCAATTAAATATTGATAGACAAGAACTTGAAATGATGAAGTTTGAGAATAAGTTAGAAGAACTAAAAAATGCCGATGACAACGGCAAAGGTCTTGATAATGAAACAAACTTTGTTCGTAAAAAAATTGATGAAATTAAAGGACAAATAAATCAATTAGAAAACAACCTTCAATTCTTTACCAACGTAGATGAGAAAAACCCTCTAGTTAAAGCTGTATACGACAATATAGCTAAACATAAAGATGGGTTAATAATATGGCAAAACAAGCTTAATAAGATAAAACAAGTTTTAAATAAATAATAAAAAAAGGCTAGATATAATTATCTAGCCTTTTTTTATTGTATTAATTATTAAACACTATTTATAATGGTCCATTTAATATACTTGCCATTTGTTCTTGCAACTCCTTAGCCTTATTAGCTGCAGCATCGGCAAAATTAGCATCTGGAGAAGCATAAATGATACCTCTAGATGAATTTATTAGTAAACCAACATCGCTATTTAAGCCATATTTACAAACATCTTGTAAATTACCACCTTGCGCCCCTACTCCAGGTACAAGTAAAAAGCTATTTGGTACTATTTCTCTAATATCCTTAAAAAATTCTGCTTTTGTTGCTCCAACAACATACATTAAATTTTGTGAGTTTTTCCAAGATTTAGACGTTTCTAACACTTCTTTATATAACTCTTTACCGTTAACGGTTTTTGTTTGAAAATCGAAAGCCCCTTGATTTGATGTTAATGCTAACATTATGGTATGTTTATCCTTAAAAACTAAAAAAGGCTCTATAGAGTCTTTACCCATGTATGGAGCAACCGTAACACTATCAAACGCTAAGTCTTCTAAAAAAGCTTTAGCATACATGGTACTTGTATTTCCTATATCGCCACGTTTAGCATCGGCAATGGTGTAAATTTCTGGATAATTTTTAGTTAAGTAATTAATTGTTTTTTCTAACGATTGCCAGCCCTTAATACCGTAAGCTTCATAAAAAGCTGTGTTAGGTTTATAAGCAACACATAGATGGTGTGTAGCGTCTATAATAGCTTTATTAAAAGCAAAAATAGGATCTTCTTCGTTTAAAAGGTGCTTTGGTATTTTATTTAAATCTACATCTAAACCAATGCATAAAAAGCTCTTTTTTTCTCGTATTTGTTCAATTAATTGTCGTGTAGTCATAATGTATAAAAAAAGCCTCTAAAAAGAGGCTATTCATTTTTAAATTATATTATCGTTAGCCTTTAATTTTTCGGTATTTTCTGCTAACATTAATTCATCAATTATTTTCTGTATATCGCCGTTAACAATATTAGATAAATCGTAAAGTGTTAAACCAATACGGTGATCTGTTACACGTCCTTGCGGGTAGTTGTATGTTCTAATTTTAGCACTTCTGTCGCCACTACTTACCATACTACCACGCTTCTCTGCATCGGCAGCATTCTTTTTAGCCAATTCTAATTCATACAAACGCGAACGTAAAACTTTAAAGGCTTTTTCTTTATTTTTATGTTGCGATTTTTGATCTTGACATTGGGCAACTAAACCTGTTGGTATATGCGTAAGTCTTACTGCAGAATAGGTTGTGTTTACAGATTGCCCACCAGGACCAGAAGAACAGAAAAAATCTATTCTTACCTCTTTAGGGTTAATCTCTACATCAAACTCTTCAGCTTCAGGAAAAACCATAACCGTGGCTGCACTTGTATGTACACGACCTTGTGTTTCTGTTTGTGGTACACGTTGTACACGGTGTACACCGGCTTCGAATTTTAAGGTTCCATAAACATCGTTACCATTAACTTCAAATTGTATTTCTTTAAAGCCACCATTGGTACCTTCGCTAAAGTCTACTGTACTTACACTCCACCCTTTGCCTTCGCAATATTTTGTATACATTCTAAATAAATCGCCAGCAAAAATACTAGCTTCATCACCTCCGGTACCTGCTCGTAATTCTACAACAGCATTTTTACTATCTTCAGGGTCTTTAGGTATAAGTAGCATCCTAATTTCTTCTTCCAGCTTAGGAATACCTGTTTTAGCATCGTCATATTGCATTTTAGCCATGTCTACCATTTCGGCATCGCTACCATCTGCAATAATTTCTTCAGCTTCAGCTAAATTATTTGTAAGCTCTATATATTCTTCTCGCTTATCCATTAAGATACGCAAGTCTTTGTATTCTCTATTAAGTTGTACGTAACGTTTTTGATCGCTAATAATATCTGGTTGTATTATTAAATCGCTAACTTCATCAAAGCGCTGTTTAACTATTTGTAATTTCTCTAACATCTGCCTTATTTTATGGGTATCAAAAATACAATAATTTATGATACTACTAATTAGTTACCCCTATAAAATTATAAGCTAAAAATAGAAAATTATACTATGTAAAAAATTAGGCATAGAAAGAAAAAAATTACAAAATATGGCAGAGACATCACATTTTAAACTGTTTTTTTTTACTTTAGGGGGCAATTAAATCTAAATTAACCCATAAAACAATATAAAATGTCGAAAAAACGCATCTTATACATTCTTTTATTTTTGACATTAAGTGCTTTTACTTTTGTTGCTAAAAGTAATTTTACCGAGTTAGTTGACGAAAAATTAAATACATATGCCAATATTAATACTCCAGAAAAACTGTATTTACACACAGATAAACCTTATTATTCTCTAGAAGATGATTTATGGTTTACGGCCTACCTTGTAAACGGAATTACACACGAAAAATCACTAAAAAGTTGGGTTATTAATGTTGAATTAATTAGCGAAAAAAACATAATTGTTGCTAGTAAAAAATTATTTACAAGTAACATAAATGTTGCTGGAGATTTTAAAATTGATAAGAACTGGAAACCTGGAAAATACCAATTAAGAGCCTATACCAAGTATATGCAAAACGATACTTCTAAAACTTTTTTTGAGAAGTACATTACTATATTAGATGTTAAAACTGCTGAAGCAAATTTTGTTAAAAACGAAGTAAAAACAGTAAACACTATTAAAAACACGAAACCAGATGTAGGATTCTACCCTGAAGGAGGCGAGCTTGTAGAAGGTATAAGAAGTAAAATTGTTGTAAAAACAAAAAACACCTTTACAGATAATATTACAGGTAAAATTGTAGACAACAATAATAACAAGATATCTAACTTTACTATTGCCGATCGTGGTTTAGGGCAATTTATGCTTAACGCAGAACCAAACAAGTCCTACAAAGCCGTTATAAATATAAACGGAAATACTTACACCTACCCCATACAAAAAGCGCTACCCACAGGACACGTTTTGAGTT
The DNA here is from genome assembly GCA_937936645.1 of uncultured Algibacter sp. Classification (GTDB taxonomy): domain Bacteria; phylum Bacteroidota; class Bacteroidia; order Flavobacteriales; family Flavobacteriaceae; genus Postechiella. Next base: position 3,245 of record CALHCQ010000120.1, on the reverse strand, counting down.
TGGTAAATACAAAAAGTCACATAATAATAAATGCAAAGTCTAATCATATAAAAGGATTAAACAACACATATTTAGTAGTGCACCAACGTGGTAAATTAATTTACAGTAAATATGCTATTGATGATAAAAACAACTACACTATAAAATTACCAATACAAAGTTTAAAGGATGGTGTCATACATACAACACTCTTTAATGCCGAAGGTAACCCTGTTAGCGAACGCCTTTCTTTTGTTTCTAATCCAAAAAACAAAGCCACTGTTAACATCGTTAATAATACCAGACTGGTTAGTAAAAGAAAACAGGTAAAATTAAATTTAAATGTTAAAGATAACGCAGGAAATCAACTACCTAGCAAACTCTCTATTAGTGTAAGAGATTTAGGATTGTACCCTTACAACAAAAAGTCTAAAAACATTAAAACATGGCTACTTTTAAACTCCGATTTAAGAGGCGAAATTAAAAACCCTGGTTACTTTTTTGATGGAGCGTTTAGCCCCAAAAAACAATATTTACTAGATCTTACTATGCTAACAAATGGCTGGAGAAGATTTACATGGCAAGATTTACTTTATAACACAAAAAAGAGCCCTAAATTTAATGCAGAAAAAGGCTTAACTATATCTGGTACAACAAAAAACCTTACGGCTCCATATAAAGCTGTACAAACTAATACACGTATAACTTTTATGGGCGAAAAGATACAGCAGCAACCTGTAACAAAAACAGATGATAAAGGACGCTTTAGTTATGGTCCTTTTATTTTCTACGACTCTGTACCAACATTAATAGAATCTAGATTCGAGAATTTTAAAAATAATGGTATTAAAAATAGACAAATTACTATTTCTCTAAACCGGTTAGAAGCTATTCCAGAAATTAAAAAAGCTAGCATAAATGGCGCCCATATAATAAACAAAAAACAGCTTGATAATTTTATAAAAGTTACAAAGTACATAGAAGAAATAAACTTAGAATTTAATAAACGAACACAATTACTTAATGAAATAATAGTAAAAGCTAATAAAAGAGTTCTAAAAACAGAACGAGAAAAAGAAATTTTAGAAAGAACAAACTATCCGTTTGCAAACCAGCGTATAGATTTAGAGGGCGATGACTCTATTATTGGTTCATCAATAATAGATCTATTAAATACAATACCACGAGTTGTTGCTCTAGAAAATCAAGTTAGTATTCGAGGGAATAACGGACCTCCACAAATTGTTTTAGACGGACTAAATATTGATGTCGATTTTTTATCAACTCTAGATGCTACAGACATCTCTTTTATAGATGTTTTAGAAGGTGCCAATGCCTCGCAATTCTCTAACTCTGGTAATGGTATTATAGCATTATACTCTAAAACTGGAAGAGCATTTTATAATGATGTAAAAAGAAAACCCGGTATTGTAGATTTTTCGGCACAAGGTTTTTATACGGCTCGAAAATTTTTCTCTCCAGATCATATTAACGGTTTTGAAGAGTTAACAAAAGCAGATGCTAGAACCACACTATATTGGAACCCAATTGTAGAAACAAAAAATAACGGTAATAGTGAAATTACATTTTTTAGCTCTGATGCAGAAAGCGATTATTTAATAGAAGTACAAGGTATAACAACAACCGGAATACCAGTACATGGTATTAGTACTTTTTCTGTAAACTAATTATTTTTAAATAAAGTAAAGTGTATTTTTGCAGCTATGGTTACAAACGATCAGTTATTAGAACTTACAAGTAGAAGCAGCAAGCTAAAATCTTATTTAGAAATTGAAAAGAAAGTGATTCTTATTCAAAATGAAGAAGAAAAAATTGCTAATCCCGATTTTTGGAACAAACCAAAAGAGGCCGAATTAACAATGAAAAACTTGAGGTCCTTAAAAAAATGGGTTCAAGATTATAACAACATAAATAACCAAATTGAAGAGTTAGAAATTCTAATAGAATACTATAAAGAAGGAGAAGCTCCAGAAAGTGATATAGACACTGCTTACAACAACCTAAAAGAACTTTTAGAAGATGTGGAGTTTAGAAATATGTTGTCTGACGAAGGCGATAATTTAAGTGCTGTTTTACAAATAACTGCAGGTGCAGGCGGAACAGAAAGTTGCGATTGGGCCAATATGCTTATGCGCATGTACCTAATGTACGCCGAAAAAAATGGCTTTAAGGTAAGGGAGTTAAATTTACAAGAAGGCGATGTTGCGGGTATAAAAACAGTAACTTTAGAAATTGAGGGCGATTTTGCTTTTGGTTGGTTAAAAGGAGAAAACGGTGTACATAGGCTGGTTCGTATTTCTCCTTTTGATAGCAATGCAAAACGCCATACAAGTTTTGCTTCTGTATACGTATACCCCTTGGTGGACGACTCTATAGAAATAAATATTAACCCTGCTGACATAGAAATTACCACAGCAAGATCTAGTGGCGCAGGAGGTCAAAATGTTAATAAAGTAGAAACTAAAGTACAATTAACACACAAGCCCAGTGGCATACAAATATCGTGTTCTGAAACACGCTCGCAGCACGACAATAGATCTAGAGCTATGCAAATGCTTAAATCTCAACTTTACGAAATTGAACTTCAAAAACAATTAGCACAACGAGAAGATATTGAGGCTGGTAAAATGAAAATAGAATGGGGAAGCCAAATACGTAATTATGTAATGCACCCTTATAAACTAGTAAAAGATGTAAGATCTGCTCACGAAACAGGTAATGTAGATGCTGTCATGAATGGAGAGATTACTCCGTTTTTAAAAGCCTACCTAATGATGATGGGACAAAAAGACGACACCAATAACAACCAACTATAAAGTTTAGCTAATACTAATAACATATTATGATAAAAATATATCACAACAACCGTTGTAGTAAATCTAGAGCTGGTGTTAAAGCTATAGAAAATTCAGGAAAAGAGTTTGAAATTGTTACATATTTAGAAAACACACCTTCTTTTAACGAATTAAAAGATATTATTAGCATGCTTAATATAAAACCAATAGAACTGGTTAGAAAAAATGAAGCGATATGGAAAAGTGAATTTAAAGGCAAGGATTTAACCGATAGCGATATTATTAATGCCATGATAAACAATCCCAAACTAATAGAAAGACCTATTGTTATTAATGGCAATAAGGCTGTTATTGGTAGACCTACCGAGTTAATCTTAGATATTTTGTAAATAATAATACCAAAAAACTTATTTGTAAAATATTCTAATTAGCTATGTTATAAAAAAGCAA
>CALHCQ010000119.1 GCA_937936645.1 uncultured Algibacter sp. | reverse complement strand
ACAGAGAAACGTTGTAGTATTGTTTCTTTGTTAATGTTATTGGGGTAAGCATGGTACAAGTGCGTTAACGGAATATTACCGCTAGATATACCAGATACCAAAGTAAGCTCGGATTCATTTTTGTTTTTATGAAAAACTTTATGAACCGCTTTTATATCTAGTTTAGAAAAATTAAAATCGCTGTTTAAAACACCCTTTACACTTTTTGTATACTGAACCGTAAATTTTGGGTAACCCACTTTAGTTTCTTGTAACTGGTCTTTTTTATTGTAATTAAAATGACTAAAAGGGCTCCATTGAAAGGCGAATTTAGCTGTGCTTAAGCGGTAATTATTAAAGCGGTTCCCGTTTAAGTTAAACACATAATTATAGGTAGACGATACGTCGCTTAAACCAAACTGAGTTTCTGTAAGTATGCTGGGTATAAGTTGATGCTCTAGATTAATTTTTTTTGTTAGATGTTTATGAAACAGGCTTATGTTTAATAAGCGAGGCTCAAAAAACTGAAAAAAGCGCTTGTCTGTTAAAAAATTAGAGCTTCCCGTTTCTTGAAGATCGTCGGTATAAGCAAAATTAAGCCAGGTGTTTGTTTTTTTTGCTAGTCTATACCCGCCACCAAAGCTATACTTAAATCGAGCATCTCTAAAACCATAAACACCGTAGCCGGTAAGTCTTATTTTTTTAGAAAACTTTGGGGTTGTTATGCCTCCAAACCCTGTTCTTAACGCTTCAAATTGATTGTATTTAACAAGGTATCTTAAATCAAAATTAAAATATTTTGTAGGTAAATAACCGTTGCCTAATTGTTTTAAAAAGCTGCTTTTTTTTATCGAATCTTTTTTTATTTCTAAATACTCAGCATCATTAAATTGCCCATATGCACTATTTACAAATAGTGTAAAAATTAATATGGTGCAAAATTTATACATTAGGTTTAGTTTAAAAAAAACAAAGGCGACTTTATAAAGCCGCCTCTAATTTTAAAATATGTAAACGTACAACAGTGTATTATACGGTCATTATTTCTTTTTCTTTGGCGTTAAAAGTATCGTCTATCGTTTTAACGTAAGTGTCTGTCATTTGTTGAACGTCAATTTCGGCATTTTTTTTCAAATCGTCCGATACATCGTCGGCTTTTTTAATATCGTTATTGGCATCTTTACGGGCACTTCTAACACCTACCTTTGCATGTTCGGCTTCAGCTTTTGCTTGTTTAGCAAGATCTTTACGGCGTTCTTCGGTTAATGCAGGTACATTTATTATAATAGTGTCGCCATTATTCATGGGGTTAAACCCAAGGTTGGCAAGCATAATACCGCGTTCTATTTCTTGTAACATATTTTTTTCCCAAGGCTGTACGGTAATAGTTCTACCATCGGGTGTATTTACATTGGCCACTTGCGATAGCGGTGTTTTAGATCCGTAATAATCTACCATAACACTACCTAACATGGCAGGACTTGCTTTACCGGCTCTAATGTTTTGTAGTTGTTTTTCTAAATGCTTTATAGCATTTTCCATGGCTTCTTTTGTAGAATCTAATATAAATTGTATGTCCTCGTTCATTGCTTTAAAATTTGATAACTGTAAATATTTTTAAAAAATAGGTGCTGTAATATGAGGTTTTAGAGGTTCACCTCGGTGCCTATTTTTTCTCCTTCTATAACTTTAAATAGATTGCCTTTTTTGTTCATGTCAAAAACAATAATAGGCAGTTCGTTTTCTTGGCTTAAAGTAAACGCTGTGGTGTCCATAACTTTTAAACCTTTCTTTAAAACATCGTCAAAAGAAATACTATCAAACTTAATGGCTTTAGAGTCTTTTTCTGGGTCGGTGTTATAAATACCATCGACACGTGTACCTTTAAGTATCACATCGGCTTCTACCTCTATAGCTCTTAATACAGCGGCAGAGTCTGTTGTAAAGTAAGGATTTCCTGTGCCTCCTCCAAAAATAACAACACGTCCTTTTTCTAGATGCCTCATGGCTTTACGTCTTATAAAAGGTTCGGCAACTTCATTTATTTTAATAGCTGTTTGTAGTCTAGTAGGTATATGGGCGTCTTCTAAAGCACCTTGTAGTGCTAAACCATTAATAACGGTTGCCAACATGCCCATATGGTCGCCTTGTACGCGGTCCATACCTTTACTAGCACCAGCAACTCCTCTAAAAATATTACCACCACCAATTACAATAGCTACTTGTACGCCTTGTTCTGTAATAGCTTTAATATCGTTTGCATATTCTGCTAGGCGTATAGGGTCTATACCATATTGCAAGTCTCCCATTAATGCTTCGCCAGATAATTTTAGTAGTATTCTTTTGTATTTCATGAGTTGTTTTATCAAGTTAAACAAAACTACATAATTTTAATGAAGTACCAAATTTACTAGTCATATACGCTTTTATTTTTTGATTAGTTTTAATTGCGATTTACATCATTAAACATTTGTCGTTGTTATTATATAAAAATAAAGTTATGTTAAATGATTAAAGATCTAAACCCTATTTTATGGTTAGTAACCAATATATAAATACATTTGCTAATAAAATATTTATAATGAAAAGTTATATAGCGCTTATTTGTCTTGTTTTTTTATTGATTTTAAGCTGTAAAGAGCAAGCGTCTAAAAAAGCAACAGCACCCGTAATAGCTGTAGAGAATACAGAAACACAGGTTAGCAAGCCTCGTATACAGACACCAAATGGTATGGTTTGGATTCCAGCAGGCACCTTTATGCAGGGTGCTGTGTCGCAAGATAAAATGGCTATGATGCACGAAAAACCACAGCACCCAGTAAGTGTAAATGGTTTTTATATGGATGCGACCGAGGTAACCAATGCTCAATTTAAAAAATTTGTACAAGCTACCAATTATGTAACGACTGCAGAGCGCCCAATAGACTGGAGCGAAATGAAAAAGCAATTGCCAGAAGGCACCCCAAAACCCCACGATTCTATATTACAACCGGGCTCTTTGTTGTTTAAAAAAGCAGCTTCTAAGTTGCCTAATTTATACGATTTCTCGCAGTGGTGGGTATGGTCTATTGGTACCAACTGGAGGCACCCAACGGGTCCAAACTCTAGTATAGAAGGAAAAGAGAACCACCCAGTGGTACATGTATCTTTTATAGATGCTTTAGCATACTGTAAATGGGCAGGGCGCCGTTTACCAACAGAAGCCGAGTGGGAGTATGCTGCTAGAGGCACCCACAAAAATACCGCGTTTTTATGGGGCGACGACATCTCGCAACTCTCTAAACAAGTAAACAGTTGGGAGGGCGATTTTCCTGTAAATAATAGTTTACAGGATGGTTACGAGCGTACGGCACCCGTAAAAACCTATCCGCAAAACAGTTTTGGTTTGTATGAAATGGCAGGTAACGTATGGGAAATGACTAACGATTTGTACAACCTAAAATATTACGAGGCACTGGCACAGGCCAACCAAGTTGCCGTAAACCCCAAAGGCGCTACAGAGGCCTACAACCCTAACAATCCTTATTTAGAAGAAATTATTATTAAAGGCGGTTCTTTTTTATGCAGCGATAGTTATTGTGCCAGTTACAGGGCGTCTTCTAGAATGGGTACTAGTAAAGACTCCTCGTCCGAGCATATAGGGTTTAGAACCGTTCTAGATGCTAGTATGGTAGGCGGAAATTAAAAAATGTATATTTAAATTATAACAAATAAAAAGCGCTAAATTTTTAAAAATTTAGCGCTTTTGTACTCAAGGCGGGAATCGAACCCGCACTCCGAAGAATCGGATTTTGAATCCGACGTGTCTACCAATTCCACCACTTGAGCGTGCTATTAGCGCTGCAAAAATATATAATTTTTCTAGATAATAACTAAAAATACATGGTAATATACTTTTTAGGTTAAAATAAATGCATAAATTTGCACCTTAATTAAACATAAAACAGCGTTTATCGCTAATAAACAATACGTTAACTATGTCAAATCCAATTCCTAAAGCTAAAATTTTTGCTTGTACCCAAAGTACTGTACTAGGGGAGAAAATTGCAAAAGCATTTGGAACAGAATTAGGAAATGTTATCACTTCGACATATAGCGATGGTGAATTTCAACCATCTTACGAAGAATCTATTCGAGGAACTAGAATTTTTATTATAGGTTCTACAAATCCAGGGCCTAAAAATTTAATGGAAATGTTGTTAATGATAGATGCTGCGAAGCGTGCATCTGCTAGACATATAACAGCAGTATTACCTTATTTTGGTTGGGCAAGACAAGATAGAAAAGACAAGCCAAGAGTGCCAATAGCAGCCAAGTTAGTCGCAAAAATGCTAGAAGCTGCTGGGGCAACACGTATTATAACCATGGACTTACATGCCGACCAAATTCAAGGGTTTTTCGAGAAACCTGTAGATCACCTTTTTGGATCGACCATATTTTTACCTTATTTAAGAAGTTTAAATTTACCAAACCTAACGATTGCATCTCCAGATATGGGAGGCTCTAAGCGTGCTTACGCATACTCTAAAGCTTTAAATAGTGATGTTGTAATTTGTTATAAGCAGCGAGCAAAAGCGAATATTATTTCGCATATGGAGCTTATTGGTAATGTAGAGGGGCAAAATGTAGTTTTAGTAGACGACATGGTAGACACTGCTGGAACTTTAACTAGAGCGGCAGATTTAATGATGGAGCGTGGTGCATTAAGTGTAAGAGCCATATGTACACACCCTATACTGTCTGGAAAGGCATACGAGAATATAAATAATTCTAAGTTAGAGGAGTTAATAGTTACAGACTCTATACCTGTAAAACCTTTAAGCGATAAAGTTAAAGTGCTTAGTTGTGCCGAACTTTTTGCAGGTGTTATGGAGCAAGTACACCACAACAAATCTATTAGTGTTAAGTTTGTTATGTAACAAACAAAAAATAGAATCATATTAATTAAATTATAAATAAAAATGAAATCAATTACAATTAACGGATCTCAAAGAGAAAGCGTAGGCAAGAAAGCAACAAAAGCCTTACGTAATGCTGGTCAGGTTCCTTGCGTAGTATACGGAGGAGATAAGCCAGTTCATTTTTCAGCAAAAGAATTAGCATTTTCTAAACTAGTATACACGCCAAATGCGCATACTGTTGTAATTACTTTAGATAATGGCGAAACTTTAAACGCTGTTTTACAAGATATTCAATTTCACCCTGTAACAGATAAAATTTTACACGTAGATTTTTACCAGTTATTCGAGGATAAAGAAATTTCTTTAAACATTCCTGTAAACTTAGTAGGTAACTCTAGAGGTGTTAAAAATGGTGGTGTTTTAAGAAGACCATACAGAAAATTACGTGTTAAAGCACTTCCAGCTAACTTACCAGATTTTATTGAGGTAGATATTACACCTTTAAAAATTGGAGATAAAATTACTGTTGGAGAATTAGCTAACGATAAATA
>CALHCQ010000118.1 GCA_937936645.1 uncultured Algibacter sp. | reverse complement strand
TAATTTGGGGCAAATACCAGGGCAAGATGTAAAGAAGAAATCGGCAATATATATTTTATCTTTAAAAGTTTTATTGGTTATAGTTTTTCCATTTTGATTATAAAATGTAAAATCTTTTATTTTATGCTTAGCTATCCCCCACTCTGGTGTAAAACTGGCTGAATTAAAATAAGGTAATTCTTGTATAGACTCTTTTTTTATGTCTTTTTTACAGGCAGTACAACACAATAAAAAACAGAATAAACTAATATATTTTAACATCTTCATCTTATTTAATAGTATCCTTATTTACAGTTACTTTAAAACATTTTTTTAATCCTATTAAACCAAAACGCTCACCATTTACAACCGTGTAATTTGCTTTTATACCTCCATCGTTTTTCCATAAACGTTGGCTACCTAATTCTTTACCATTTTTATAATTAAAATACATATAAAGTTGCCCATCTCTATACCACTCTTTTACTTCACCATGATAAGCGCCTTCTGTATTAAAATGATATACAAATTTTAAAATGTCGGGGGCCCACCATCCATAATGCACACCTGTTTTAATACCATTGGTATAAGTACGTTTTTCTTTTAATTCTCCTGTAGGAAACCAATGTTGCGCTAAGCCATGTTTCTTTCCTTTTAAATAATTAATTTCAGATTTTAAATACTTATTGTGTGTATGGTATATAACTTTTCCACTATATGGTTTATTCTTAAATATTAAAACACCTTTTCTATTTATTAAACCAGCTGTTGTACCTTCTATAACAGGTAAACTAGCATCTTTACACGAAATAAAAAAGCTTATTATAATAAAACCGTATGTTACAATATGTAGACGCAATTATCTAGTTACATTTCCTGGTGTACCATAAAAGCCATTACCGTTTAAATAGGGATCTTCGCTAGTTATGTGGTAATGATATATGCCTTCTGGGAAATCTTTTGTAACCCCTGTATGGCCGTGGTAAATATCTAAATCACTATTTGTAATTACAGCTCCGTTTTCTAGTGAACCATAAACAGGAAACCCATCTGATAGTAAACCTAAAAAAGCGTCTTCGCCATAAGTTTGTGTTAAAAAAGTAGGCTCTATATGATAGTGATATTGGTCGCGTCCTGTAGGGTGCCCTAAATATTGATCGAACGAATTTATTTCGTTAGTTAAAGGGCTCCCTCCTGCTGCATATTGATTAAAAAAAACAACACCATTTCTAGAAATACCTATAGGTCCCATAGGTGTTGGCTCTTTTATAGCAGCTTCTTCAGGCTTTAATGGTATAGAAAAAACAATGTTTTGTGCTGCAATAGCATTTGGGTTTTTTCGCCATTCTGTATTTGTGCCGTTATAATCTTCATATAAAGCATGATTAGTATCATAATAAGGACTTTTGTGGTTGGGTAAATTTTGTGTTGTAAAAGTAACAACATCACCACTAATTGTATATTCTAATCCTAAGCCTTCAAACTTAGTTAATAAAGATCTTGTATCTATAATGGGTGTTCTAGTTTCTGGTATAACAATAGTATCATTATCTGTCCCCTTATCATCACTACTCGAACAAGTAAAAAAAATAAAAACAACAAAAGCAATGGCTGTAAAGTAGCGTGAAATTTTCATAAAAATAAATGTTTTAGTTAGTCTAGTAGTTTAGACATTTAAAATATAAAATAGTTTAATTAACATCGTAATAATTTTTATGTTTATGAATAAAAATTCATCATTAAAAAAAAACATAAAGCACTGTTAATCAATATAAAAAATATAAATATCTAAAAATGATTAATTTATGGAAATAATCGTTTTAATCCATAAAAATATACACATATTAAATGTAACTTTGCGGCTTATTTAAATACCATGAGATTACATAGAAACTTATGTTTTTCTGTTATAGACGGATTAACTTTAATTTTTAACGAAGGTAAATACGCCGATAAAGTTATACAACAGCTCTTAAAACGTGATAAACGTTGGGGCGCAAGAGACAGAGCCTTTGTAGCAGAAACAACCTATGATATTGTACGTTGGAAACGTCTATATGCCGAAATAGCAGAAGTTAAAGCACCTTTTGACAGGGATAACCTTTGGCGTATGTTTGCCGTTTGGGCTATATTAAAAGGGATTAAATTACCCGATTGGAAATATTTTGAAAACACACCTTCTAGAAAAATAAAAGGTCGATTTGACGAATTATCTAAAACTAGAAAACTAAAAGAGTCTATACCAGATTGGATAGATACTATTGGCGAAAAAGAATTAGGTAACGAAGTTTGGACCAAAGAAATTAGTGCTTTAAACCATCAAGCCGATGTTATTTTGCGTGTTAACACATTAAAAACATCTAAAGAAAAACTTCAAAGTATATTATTTGATCTAGACATTGAAACCGATATTTTACCAAATTACACCGATGCTTTAAAATTAAAAAAACGTGCTAACGTATTTTCTACCGAAGCCTTTAAAAATGGATTTTTTGAAGTGCAAGATGCATCGTCGCAACTCGTAGCAGAATTTTTAGATGTTAAACCAGGGATGCGCGTAGTAGATACTTGTGCTGGTGCTGGTGGTAAAACGCTACACATAGC
>CALHCQ010000117.1 GCA_937936645.1 uncultured Algibacter sp. | reverse complement strand
ATTTTTATCAAAATATGGCTCTTCATCAACACGACCAATTATGGGTACTTGCGTCATGGTACTAATTATACTTTCTGTGCTTTCGTGCTTATTGCCACTAAAAATAATAGACACATCAAATCCTTTATCTTTTAAAGCATTGACGGTTAAAATAGTGTGATTTATGCTTCCTAAGTAATGCCTGGAAACTACAATAATTTTATAATGAGGTTTTACAATATCTAAAATAGTGTTACTATTATTAAGTGGTACAAACAGACCTCCTGCTCCCTCTATCACCAAATTATTTTTTGTTTTAGGGGTAACAATAGCATCTACATGAATCGTTACGCCATCTATTTTAGCCGATGCATGTGGACTCATTGGCGTTTGTAACGCATAGGCATTGGGATGACTTACCGTTTTTGTATTAGAAATTAATTCCATTACTTTTTTAGTATCGCAATTATCTAATTCTCCAGATTGCACAGGCTTCCAATAATCGGCCTCTAAAGCTTCGGTAATAATAGCAGAAACTACTGTTTTCCCTACCTCGGTAGATATCCCTGTTATAAAGTATGTTTTATTATCCATGCACATGTAATTGGTTCTATTTTATATTAAATACGTTGTTATAATTACAACAGCTTTAAGTGAGTTTTGTAAAAAGGAAACAACAAAAATAATACATCAAAAATAAAGCAGAATAATGATTTAACAGCTTTTATTATTAAAAAATAAAGCGCCTTTATTCGTATTGTTTATTTAAAAAAATAGAATTCTTTACAAACACTTTTTTAATGCACACAACACATTTGTAATATCTTGAAATGTGTTGTAGGTATGTAAACAAAACCTTAATCGCTCTTGGTTTTCTGGTACTGTAGGCGACAATATCGCTTTTACATTATAACCCAATTCTTGTATATAATTTGCTGTTTTTTTTACTTTTTGGTTACCCGATATAACACAACAATGTATAGCAGAATTACTTTTTATAAATGTGGTTTGTAAATTAAGCCGTTCGACTTCTTTATTAAAATAAGCAATATTTTTATGCAAACCACTCGATACATTTAGCGTTTTTAAAGCACAGTGAGCAGCGTATATGGTTGCTAAACTGTGTGGTGCTAGCGCAGTGGTATATATAAAACTTCTAGAAAAGTTAATTAAATAATTAGTTAACTGTTTACTCCCTAAAATTGCAGCACCATGACAGCCTAAGGCTTTGCCAAACGTTACAATACGTGCAAAGACAAGTAATTCTAAATTTAAAAAAGACACTAAACCAACGCCTTTATTACCAAAAACACCCACGGCATGCGCCTCGTCTACAACAAAATAGGCTTGGTGTAATTTACATAGATTTGCCATGCGAATTAAATCTGGAGTATCTCCATCCATAGAAAAAACCGACTCTGTTACCACATAAACAGCAGGGTTTCCAGACGCAGATTTAAAGCGCTCCAACAACGCTTCTAAACTCGTTACGCTATTGTGTTCAAATTTATAGGCTTTAGCATGGCTCATGACTATTCCGTCTCTTATAGATGCATGAATATAAGCATCGTACAATACAATATCGCCACGTTGTGGCACAGACGAAAAGAACCCTATATTAGCATCGTAACCAGAATTAAAAACCAGTGCCGATTGGCTATTATAAAACGTTTTTAACTGCGCCTCCAAAGTTTTATATAACGAATGGTTTCCTGAAAGCAAACGAGAGCCTGTTGCTCCGTTTTCTAATATATTTTGAGATTTTAAATACTGCGCTGTACTATTAAAAATAGATTGAGATTTAGAAAAGCCTAAATAATCGTTAGATGAAAAATCTATTAAATGATTTACCGGCACACCTAACGTACGTAAAGCATTATTAGCTTTACGCAACTCTAATTTGTCTTTCAATTTTTTAGGAAACATACGCAAAGATACTAAAAGCTAAAAGAGATTTTTAAAACGAATATCCTTAGTAAAAAAGATGCCATACTATTTTATAATTGTATTTTTGATATGTATAAAATATTTTTTTATGATGAAGTTACTCTTATCCATTCTATTATGCTTTGCTACTTTTTTAAGCTTTGCACAAGACAATCATATTGTAAAAACAGATGACGGACGCCGCGTTTTATTAAAAGCCGATTTTACTTGGGAGTATATAGACTTACAAGAAGCACCAAAAGAAAAAAACAACACAATAATAACCCCTCAATCTGTTAAAAAAAATACGTGTAATACAAAAGATGGTTTTACAGAACCAAAACTGAATAGTAAAATACAGGCTACATTAAAACGTGGCCGAGCTACAATAAAACATGTAAAACAAAAGGTTGCTAAAGACTATAATTGTAATATTGAAGATGTTATTTTATTATCTGCTAAAGAACAAAAAGAAAAAGCGGTATATTACTTTTGTGTACATGGTAGTAAAGCAACATATAAGCGTATTGGAAACGCGATAATTAAAGCGTTTAAAATTTAAAGTTCTCCCTCCCATTCGCCATAAAACTGATCTAAATACTGCAACATAAAATCATGTCTTGCCTGTGCTATTTTGCGCCCTGTATTGGTATTCATTTTATCTTTTAAAAGTAAAAGTTTTTCGTAAAAATGATTTACACTGGGTGCCGTAGAGGCTTTATACTGGGCTTTAGTCATTTTTAAATCAGGTTTTATATCTGGATTATAAATGGCTCTATTTTTAAACCCTCCGTAACTAAAACACCTAGCAATACCTATAGCTCCAATAGCATCTAAACGGTCGGCATCTTGCACAACATCTAACTCTAAAGACTTAAATGTTTGTTTTTCGCGACCACCTTTAAACGATATGTTTTTTATAATTTGAACAACATGGTTTATGGTGTTTTTGCAAACACCTAAAGTCTGTAAAAAGTCTTGCGCTACTTTGGGCCCAATACTTTCATTACCATCATGAAATTTACTATCGGCTATATCGTGTAACAAAGCTGCTAAAGAAACAACAAGCATGTCTACAGCCTCGCTTTTTGAAATTAATAATGTGTTATGATACACTCGCTGTATGTGAAACCAATCGTGACCGCCTTCGGCATTATTTAGGGTTTCTTTTACAAAAGCAATGGTTTTATTTATTAAGTCTTCTTGTGTCATTTTAATATTAAAACAAAAATTCCCTTCTAAAATAGAAAGGAATTTTTAATTGTTATAATGTGCGTCTATTATTTAATTATTGCAGGCTCTACCCATTTAAATTGAAACGAGTTTTCTGGCACCTTCATACGTTCTGCAATACGCGTCATTCTTGAAGGAAGCTTCATTAAATAATCTCTAGCTTTCTCGGCTTCATCATTAAGATTTCCTATTTTATCTATTTCCCAACGCTTTATTAAACGCTCTAAAATATCAATATAGTCCATAGAAGTATAAACACCTATACGTTGTGCTGTGTTAGAAAACTCCTCGAACGCCGATCCTATTTTGCCTCCGGTTTCTCTTAAAAAATGTGCAGGCATGGTTATTTTTTGCTTCATCATGTGGTGAAACGCCATCATCATTTGGTTTGGATCTACATCAAAAATACGCTCTACAAATTCAGAGTACGCATGGTGGTGCCTCATTTCATCTCCAGATATAATTTTACACATTTTAGACAAACGCTTATTACCTGCGTCTTTTGCTAATTTAGCCACACGGTTATGAGATATGTAAGTCGCTAATTCTTGAAAACTAGTATATACAAAGTTTTTATATGGATCTCTATCGGTACCAATATCAAATCCATCGGCTATAAGGTGCTGTGTTGTTATCTCTATCTCTTTCATGTTTACACGTCCAGAAAGGTAAAGGTATTTATTTAACACATCGCCATGTCTATTTTCTTCTGCCGTCCATTGGCGTACCCATTTTGCCCAACCATTTTGGCCATTTACTTGGTCTACACCTTCTACGTCCATTAACCAAGACTCGTAGGTTGGCAGCGCTTCTTCGGTAATCATATCGCCTACTAGAACAACCCAAAAATCGTAAGGTAAGTCTTTTGCAAGCTCTCTAATTTCTTTTACATCTTCGAAAAAAGCTTCTGTATTAGATTCAGAATCAGGCAAAAAATCTGTTGGTTGCCATATTTTTTCTGGTGGAATTAAATATTTTTCAACTAATGCATCGATGTCTTTTTCTAAAAACTGCATTACCTCAAATCTCTTATTCTTTAAAGCCATCTTCTACTTTTTTAATATTTAATATGTTTTGTAATAGTAGTTTCAATACTATTAATAAGGTCTTTTTTATCTACAAAGGTACTAACTTTTAAGGGTTTATGCACCGTAAAAGTTAGATGAGTTCCTAAGCCCATAGGTATTTTACCGTAACGTACTGTTTTCCAACTATTATTAATAGTAATAGGAACTACTAGTGCTGAAGGTACTTTTTTAAATAAAATTTCTAAACCTTTAGTTTGAAAAGGCTTAGGCTTACCTGTTTTACTTCGTGTTCCTTCTGGAAAAATAACAGCGGCACGTTTTGTTTGTTCTATATATTCGCCAAACTTCATTATTGCAGGGAGCGATTGCCTTGGGTTACTCCTATCTATTAAAACAGATCCTCCATGCCTTAGGTTGTAAGATACGCTTGGTATTCCTTTTCCTAATTCAATTTTACTAATAAATTTAGGATGATGCTTACGCATATACCACATAATTGGCGATATGTCGTACATACTTTGGTGGTTTGCTACAATTATTAAAGGTTGGTTTGTATCTAAATCGTACGGATTATTAAATGTAAATCGAGTTCCTAAAATATTCATGCAGCGCATTAAAAAAAACTGTAAAGTGTCTACACTTTTTTTTAGTGCCTGATAACCAAATACACGGTAACAAAACGCTTGTATAGGGTGAAATATTACTATTGTTAATAAAAACGCTATGTAATAAATTACAGTAAGTGGGTATGACAATAATTTTAGCATGGCTCAAAATTAAGTGAATGCAAATTAATAGCATAAAAAAACCACGATAAATTCGTGGTTCTTATATTATTTAATGCTTGTTTGTTACTGCAAATTTGCAAAACTTATGTTTAGCAATGTACGTTATAGGCATCTTTAAGGTTTTCTGCAATTAAATCGGCAGGTCTACCTTCTATATGATGACGCTCTAGCATATGCACTAACTCGCCATCTTTAAATAATGCCATACATGGAGAACTTGGAGGAAATGGCACCATGTGGTCGCGGGCTGCATTTACAGCATCTTTATCTACGCCTGCAAAAACAGTTGTTATATTATCTGGACGTTTATCGTTTTGTAAACTCATTGTTGCTCCTGGGCGTGCATTTGCTGCAGCACAACCGCAAACTGAATTTATTACAACTAATGTTGTTCCTGCTTTTGACAACGCTGTATTTACAGCCTCGGCAGTAG
This sequence comes from uncultured Algibacter sp., assembly GCA_937936645.1. Lineage (GTDB taxonomy): Bacteria > Bacteroidota > Bacteroidia > Flavobacteriales > Flavobacteriaceae > Postechiella. The sequence continues at coordinate 573 of CALHCQ010000117.1, read as the reverse complement.
TTAACTCTTCAAAACCAACTTTTGTTAAGTCCTCACGCATTGGTTTTACTAATTCTGCTGGATACATATCTTTATTATTTTAATTAACATTTCTAGTCTACAAAGATACCAATTGTGAAACAATAAGATATAATATTGGCTCACATAATATTATTTTAAACAATTTTTAACAAAAAACAAATTATTAGAGATGGCATATTATTTAGCGCGTCTTCTTTTTAGTTTATTGATTATATTATGTAGGTTTGACAAAAGAATTAAATAATTATGGGATATTCTAAATGGATTGGAGCAACTTTAGGTTGGTCGTTTGGCGGACCAATAGGAGCTATTATTGGTTTAGCTTTAGGAAGCTTAGTAGATAATTTTAGCACTGACAATGGACAAAACACCACCTCTACAAACAGAACTTCCAGCACACAAACACACTCGGGAGATTTTGAAGTAAGCCTACTTATTTTAGCCTCTGTGGTTATAAAAGCCGATGGTAAACAAGACCAACGCGAACTAGATTTTGTTAGAAAACAGTTTGTTAGTATGTACGGTAAAGAACGTGCTAACCATGCTTTTAAA
>CALHCQ010000116.1 GCA_937936645.1 uncultured Algibacter sp. | reverse complement strand
TGGGTCTTGCTCTAAATTGTATAATTCTTCTGGAGTTTCTATAAAACGGTATCTAAAGTATTTCCACTTGTTAGATCTAATACCTTCACTAGAAGGGATTTCATCTTTATCCCATAAATGCTCTACCATAATGGTTTCGCGAGCTTCTGTTTTTTCTCCGTAAACATAAGGCACTAAACTTTCTCCTTGGTATTCAGTTGGTATTTCTGCTTTAGCAAGGTCTAGAATAGTTTTAGTTACATCTATATTTAAAACCATGTCTTCTACATCATGGTGTTTTTTAGCCCTTGGGTCGTAAACAATTAATGGCACACGTAACGAGTTATCGTGCATAAGCCACTTACCTGCTAATTGACGTTCTCCTAGATACTGTCCATTATCTCCTAAAAATATAATAACTGTATTATCTGCCTGACCTTTTTCTTTTAACAACGCTCTAATTTTACCAATTTCGTCATCAATTTCACTAATCATTCTGTAATACCCTTTTACGCTACGCTGATATTTTTCTGGCGTATCGTATCTCCAGTGCCAACGTAATCTACTAAATCCTTCTTTTACCTCTTTTGGTAAACTATTAAAGTATTTATCTTCGCTTAATTTAGGATCTGGTATTGTAATATCGGCATAACGTTTATTAGAGCTTTCTTGCCAAAAATATTGTAATGGTGCTTTATCGTGAGCATGAGGAGCACTAAAGTTAAGTGATAAACAAAAAGGTTTATCGCTAGGAGCATTTTTTATAAATTGTAAAGCTTTATGCCCTGTAAAGCGCGTTAAATGCACCGTATCGTTTCCTATTTTTTTATAGAAGTAAGAACGTTTGTCATCAAATTTGTTATTTCTATCAAATATCCCTGCTTTATCGAAAATATTTGTAGCCTGTTTGTAGTTAACTCCAAATTTACCATAAAAACCAGTGTAATAACCTTGTTCCTTAATTTTTACAGGGTAACTTGTAGTCATGTAAGGCGTTTTTATTTGCCCTTGTCTAAATGTATAACCATGTGTTCTCTCGTATAAACCCGTTAATATTGACGCTCTACTAGCTGCACATATTGGCGTTGTTACAAAAGCGTTTTTAAAATAGGTTCCTTCTTTTGCTAATTTATCCATTTCTGGAGTTTCTATAATGCTGTTTCCAGCATACCCCATAGCATCCCACCTTTGGTCATCTGTTAGTATAAATATAATGTTTGGCTTTTTAGCTTCTTCAACTTTTGCCGTTTCAACTTTTACATTTTTATTACCACAACTTGTTAAAGCTATGGTCGCGGTAACAAGCATTAAAAATGATTTTGATAATCTCATTTGTTTTAAATACGATTTCATATAATTTTGTTTCATTATTTTTTCAAATTTACATTAAGTTAACGTAAAGAAAAAGTTTTTAAATTAATTGATGGCTTAAAAACGGTAATATTAAACATCGCAAATAAAAAGGTCGCTTAATAAAGCGACCTTTTGTAAATATGTTCTTGATTAAGTATTATTTTAAGCTTCTTTAGCTGCTAAATAACGTTCGGCATCTAATGCTGCCATACAACCTGTACCTGCTGCAGTAACCGCTTGTCTGTATACATGATCTGCGGCATCGCCAGAAACAAAAACCCCATCGATATTGGTTTTTGATGAACCTGGTGTGTTTATAATATATCCTGTTTCATCTAGATTTAGATAATCTTTAAATATATCGGTATTTGGTTTATGCCCAATGGCTACAAAAAATCCTGTTGCTGCAATTTCTTGCTTTTCTTTTGTTTTATTATTAAAAACACGAACACCAGTAACGACTTGCCCATCTCCTAAAACCTCATCGGTTTCTGTATTAAAAAGAATGTCTATATTTTCGGTATTAACAACACGTTTTGCCATAATTTTTGACGCTCTAAACTCGTCTCTACGTACTAGCATGGTTACTTTAGTACATAATTTAGATAAGTAATGTGCCTCTTCGCAAGCAGAGTCTCCTGCTCCTACTATAACAACTTCTTGATTTCTATAAAAGAAACCGTCGCATACTGCACAAGCAGATACACCACCTCCAAGTTTTAGGTACTTTTGTTCTGAATCTAAACCTAAATATTTAGCAGATGCTCCTGTAGAAATTATTACAGTTTCGCAGTGAATTTCTTTTGTATCGTTAACCCATACTTTGTGTATATCGCCAGAGAAATCTACTTTTGTAACCCAACCATCACGAATATCTGCATCGAAACGTTGTGCTTGTTTTTGCAGTTCCATCATCATCTCAGGGCCTGTTATCCCTTCAGGATATCCAGGGAAGTTTTCAACCTCATTAGTTGTAGTTAACTGTCCGCCTGGTTGCATACCTTGATATAAAACAGGAGCCATATTTGCTCTTGCTGCGTATATAGCGGCTGTATAACCTGCTGGTCCAGAACCTATTATTAGGCATTTTACTTTTTCTATTATATCAGACATAATGTAATTAGTTTTTGTCTTAACAAAAGTAGCTTTTTTGTTAGAAAACTTACATAGAAGTTGGAATAAAAATATAAGGATTGGTTAATTTATTTATGTAAAAATTATAAAAGCTATTTATTTATGAAACTAAACAAAAAAGAGCATCCTTTTAGGGCGCTCTTTTTTGTTTGTAACTATTTACTCTTATTATTTTTTTCTCTTTTTTGCCATAACGGTGTACATTCTGCATTTTTCTGGAGCATCATTATCTGTATTACCAGCCATTATAATACTCTCGCCTGCTTTGGCAAATCTAGTAAAAACAGACATTTTACTTCCTACAACAACAACATCTTTACCAGTATCTTTGTAGTCTGCCAATAAAAACTCTGGCCTTGGTACAAGGTCGTCATGTAAAACATAAATATCCATGTCTACACCTGCTATAAATTGTAACTGGTCTCTTGCCCAATATTTTTTATCGGAATTAGGTGTTCTAATATATTCGCATTGATTTAAAAAAGAAGGTAATACCGTATAGTTGTACTCTAAATCTGTATATGCCTTTTTACCCCAATGCATATTTGTTCTTAGTACGGCTTTACCGTCTCCTGTGTAACTAAACTTTTTAAACAGTTCACTTCTGTTTTTTATACCTGGCACATACTTAGGCATTTTAGGTATGTGAGCCGGTACTGGTTCTTCTACCAAAGCATCATGATACACTTGAGGCATGCTGGTAGATAATCCATCTTTTAAATTTACAGCTAATGATTTTAAATTAATACTTGCTGACTTTAATCCTTCTTGCTCTACTTTTAAGCTTACCGTACCTGGTTTTAATAAGGAGCGTATAGCAACACGATTAATACCTGCTTCTATATCTAAATACAAGTTATTTGTACTGTTTGCTTTCCCGCTATTATAGCCACCACGCCAAATGGCTGGCCCATCTAAAGTAAAATCTACACGACCCTTTGCTAGGGGACATCTTTTACCATTAGCATCTACAACCTCAACGTCTACTAAAACCACATCCGACCCATCGGCCAACCAACCTTCTGGCCCTGTAATAGGTGTTAATTTTAATGCCTCTGGCTTTCCTGCAGTACTTTTAGTTTGCGATGTTTCTTTTTTACCATTAATATACCCTTCTACCTTAATAGTTCCTGACTGCCAAGCAACTTTAGGGAACGTAAAATTATAACCAAATTTAGGTTTAGAATTTGTAGCTATTAATTTATCGTTTATGTAAAGTTTAACCGTTTCGCAATTAGAAACCACAAACATATCTTTAACAGTATTGGGTGTGTAATTCCAATGCCCAATTACATGTACTTGTGGTTCTGGTCTCCACATGGCTTTTAAAGCATAAAAAGCTTCTTTAGGAAGACGAACAGCGTCTACCTCGCCACTAGCACGTGTTACTTCTGTTGGACAACGCCCGCCATGTGGACCATCGCTAAAAACCCAATTCGCACCACCACTATGGTACGGTTTTTTACCCATTTTATCCCACCAATGTTTTACTTGCCTAACCGCAAATTGTTCTGACCCTATTTTATAGGTGTTTTTGTTTATGTTTTTATGATTCCAAAAATTATCGTCTGGTGTATGTTTATCCCATGCACGTCTTGGTGCCTCATCTCTCATATATTCACTTTCTACCAATGGTAAATTTGAATATTCACGTTCCCAACCTTCAGTTCCTATTTCTATAGATACGTAGCCTTCAGAATCGTTTTTAACATCGGCACGCCTATTTCCCATTAAACGCTTTCCATTAGGATCGTAAGTATTAATAACATTTAATATCTCTTTATAGTGCGCCTCCGATTCTGCCCAGTTACCACCTTCCCAAATAAATATAGATGGGTGGTTACGGTAATATACAATCATATCTCTAAAGGCTTTTATACGTATATCCCAAGTTTCTCCTTCATCTTCCGACTCGCCACTAACTCCAGGCATAAGTGTTACAAAACCATATTTATCGCCCATAGCAATTTCTGCTGGCGAACCTGCACAGTGTCCCCAACGTATAAAATTACCTCCGGCTTCGTCCATTTGTTTAAAAGTAAAATCTCTTAACCAGTCTGGTAAAGCTGCGCCTAAACCTGCCCATGCGTTGGTTGGTTTTTGTCCCCAACCATGTAGTTTAGCATGTTCGCCATTGTTCCAAAAACCACTATCCTTATCAAAATTAAATGTTCTAATACCTAGAGGGGTTTCGTAGGTATCTACAACTTTATCATCTTCTTTTAAAGCGGTTATAACTTTATACATGTAGGGATGTCTTGTATACCAAAGATGTGGTTTTTCTATACTTGACGTGGTTTTAAACACATGCTTTTTACCTGCTTCTACTTTTTGTTTATGAGTTGCTGTTGCTACAACTTTACCTTCGTTATCTATTACCTGAGAAATAAAGGTTACGTTTTTAGCTTTATTATTTTCATTTTGAACCTCTGCTGTTATCATAACATCGGCTTTGTCTTTACTTATGTTTTCTGCATAAGCGTATGTACCTACAGTTTTTAAATTATCGTATAGAGGTAACGTAATGTGTAACGGATTCATGGTATGTAAAAACACATTTCTATATATACCACCGTGTGTTGGGTGCCAATGTTCATGATTCCATACTAATGGGAAATTTTTTCTAAAATGATCGGCACGATCGTTATTAACTTTAACAGCTATAACATTATCTGCATCACCAAATTTTAAATAAGAACTAATATCGTATCCAAAAGGAATAAACCCGGTTTGGTTTTGTCCTAAATGCTTTCCGTTTATGTATACATCTGCTATTTGCCTTACGGATTCGAATTCTATATAAATTTTCTTTGCGGCATCATTATTTGGTATCTTAAAATGCTTTCTGTACCAAACGGTACCACGAAATTGATTGTCTTCTCCGTCGTGGTGTCCATGACTTAGGTCGTCAAATGTATCTATGTCATTAAATGTATGCGGACAACTTACGGTACTCCAAGAATCATCATTAAAATCTAACAAATGTGCGTTTTCTGGATTTTCTTTTATAAACTTCCAATCTAAATTAAAATTAAATTTTTGTCTGTTAGATTTGTCAATTTTTATTTGATTACCCTCTTTACAAGATGTAAAAAGAGCAAATACAAATAGCATACAAGCAAAATGTTTAAGCTTTAATGTGATGTTCATACTTTAAAAATTAAGTGGTTTTTATAATTGGTAATAACCAATAATGAGAAAATAGTTAAAATGCTTTTAGCAAGGATATTTTACAAACAAATATAATTAAAGAAAATGTACTAACTGTACTGTCTAGTCCTGCTCTTAAAAGAAAAAACGCTTCATGTAAAATAAAAAAAGCAGAAACGAATAAATCATTTCTGCTTTGTCGGGGTGGCAGGATTCGAACCTGCGGCCTCCACGTCCCAAACGTGGCGCGATAACCGGGCTACGCTACACCCCGAGTAGTTATCTCTAACGGATTGCAAATATAGATTTTTTATTTACTTCTAGACAAATTTTAATCAAAAAAAATAATTATTTTTTACTATGCTGGTAAAACACATTTCAAATAGCTTTAAAATAAACGCAATACTTGTTTATAAATAAAAACAGGCTTTATATTTAGCATGAGACTTTTAACTAACTTTGCTTGGCTATTCAAAAAATTAAAACTCCATGTATATAATAGGCATAACAGGCGGCACAGGCTCTGGAAAAACAAGCATTGCAAACATGGCAATAAACAGTGCTACAGACAAAAATGTTGCTCTTATTTCTCAAGATGCCTATTATAAAGAACGTAATGTACATCATGATAGAAATGAAAGTTGTTTAAATTTTGACCATCCAGACTCTATAGATTTTAAACTTTTAGCAAGCCATTTACAGGCATTAAAAAATGGACAAACTATAAAACAACCCGTTTATGATTTTAAAAACCATAACAGAACATCTAATTTTATTATAACCAAAGCCAAAAAAGTTATTATTTTAGAGGGTATTTTAATACTTTCGAACTCGATAATAAGAAATTTAATTGATTTTAAAGTTTTTATAGAAGCCGACGCCGATATACGTCTCGCACGGCGCATAAAAAGAGACATTAAAGAACGTGGGCGCGATGTAAACAATATATTACAACGTTACACGAATACCATTAAACCCATGCACGAAATGTTTATAGAGCCCAACAAATGTTATGCAGACCTTATTATGCCAAACAACACATATAACACCAAAGCAGGAGCTATTATAAATGCCATAATAAAAGAACAATTATAAATGCTTAAAAATAAAATAAATAGTAAGTGGCTTAAGCCTTTTAAAAATGTATTTATACTAACATTAGTAGCTTTTACTATTTGGATGCTTTTTTTTGACAATAACTCGTGGCTTATTCATCATGAACTAAATAATGAAATAGAGTCCTTAGAAACCGAAAAAGAGTATTACTTAAAAGAGATTGCTAAAGACAAAAAAGCAATACAAAAATTAAAATCTGAAAACGGTTTAGAAAAATTTGCTAGAGAAGCTTATTATATGAAACGTGAAAATGAGGAGATCTTTATTATTGAATATGAGGATAGTTTAAAAACTAAAAATTAATGAAGAATAGTTTATTTAATGATTTTAAACCTGTTTCTTCTAAAGCTTGGAAACAACAAATACAATTTGAGCTAGAAGGCGATAATTATAACAATTTGACATCTATAACCAACGAAGGCATTGTTATAAAACCCTTTTACCAAGCTAGCGATATAGTAACAAGCGAAACAGCCACAGTTGGCAAAAACTACGACACCTGTAAAACATGCGAATTTATACATGTTATTGAGGCAAAAAAAGCCAATGTAGATGCTATTAATGCTTTAAAGCAAGGTATAGAATCTTTAGCATTTATTATTCCAAATAAAACGGTTAGTATAGATGTACTATTAGACAAAATAGACAAGAGTACAATATTATTTTTTGAAATAAAGTTTTTATCGACCTCGTATATTTTAGAACTTAAAAAGAAGCATCCGCAAGCAATAATTAGTAGCGATGTTATTAATAATCTAGCAAAAACAGGAAATTGGCATCGTAACCTAAATACAGATCTTGACAGCTTTAAAAAACACTCAAAACTTACCAAGAGTATTAGTATAGATACTAGTCTTTACCAAAACGCAGGAGCTAATATCGTACAACAGTTAGCCTATGGTTTGGCTCATGCAAATGAATATTTAAATATTTTAGACAATATAGACTCTAAACAAGAATATAAATTTACTTTTAAAACAAGTACAGGAAGTCATTATTTTTTTGAAATTGCAAAACTAAAGGCACTACGGTTATTATGGAGTAGCCTAGCAGAAGCCTACTGTTTTAACAAGGCATGTCTTATAATAACAACCCCCAGCAAACGCAATAAAACATTATACAAACCAAAAGCCAATATTACACGTACAACTACAGAGTGCATGAGCGCTATGCTTGGTGGTGCAAATTATGTTTGTAACTCCACATACGACAGCTTACACAAACAAAATAATAATGTTAGCGCTAATTACGCGAAACACCAATTATTACATTTACAAACAATAAGCGCTATAAAAAATATTGAAAACCCTACAGATGGCAGTTATTATATAGAAAGCATAACGCAACAACTTGCAGATAAAGCTTTAGCTTTATTTAAAGATATTGAGCGTCATGGAGGGTTTTTAAATCAATTAAAACTAGGCACCATACAACGCAAAATAAAAGAAAATGAAAATAAAGAAGCTTTTCAATTTAAAAACAAAACCCTTACTTTAGTAGGCGCAAATTTGTTTGTAGATACTCGTAACATTAAAAGCGACATAGAGATTTACCCTTTTAGAAAACAACATAGTAGAAAAACTCTTTTAGAACCCATTATAGAAAAGCGTTTAGCAGAAAGCATAGAAAAAAATCGATTAAATCAAGAATAACCAAAATTTTTAACTTAAAATGAAAACACCTATTTTTAAACTTTTAGTAATCGCCTTAACATTAACTATTACTAGCTGTAAAAAAGACGTTAAACTATCAGAATTTAAGTATGCAGACAAAGGTATTGTTGTAGATTGTGAAAAGTTTGATTTAAAGCTTTTAAACGAAGCCTTATTTTCTTTTGAAAGCGATATTTTAAAGGCTTATGGCAACAGTAAAGACAACTTATCTAGACCATATTCGCAATACGTTAGAGGTGCTGTTTACAACAGCATTAAATACAACAAAATAGCTTCTAAGCAATCTATAAACATTGCAAAAGTATTAAAAACAAAAACAGATTTATGGAGTAATAATAAGCTTAATTACAACAGTAATTTATTTAAATGTTTAACAGAAAAAATAAAATCTAACGATTTAAAAAGAACCATAAACGCTTTAACAAAAACCAATACTATGAGCAAAAAAGTATTTGGACCTGCTGTTTTAAGTTCATACAGATCTGCTGTTACAGATAAATATTTAGCAGCTTATATTGCTCTAGATTTCTTCTACCCTAATCTTTTTGATTTAAAAGAAGAAAACATTGAAGCTGCAAAAACGGAAGTTGCTAAGTAATAAAATAACTTTTGAGAAAAAACATTCAACATCTTAAAATTACACCTCTAAAACCTGAGTC
>CALHCQ010000115.1 GCA_937936645.1 uncultured Algibacter sp. | reverse complement strand
GGTTCCTGCTTGATAAACAGGACCAACCGGAGCTAAAAAATCCATAATTTCTTGTCTGGAGGCAAAAGCACCTACAGGTAAACCACCACCAATAACTTTACCGAAACAAACAATATCGGCTTTTACGTTATACAACTCTTGCGCCCCTCCTTTTGCAAGTCTAAAACCTGTCATAACCTCGTCAAATATCAATAAAATATTATTTTGATCGCAAAGACTTCGTAATTCTTGTAAAAAATTAGCATTTGGAGGTATACACCCCATATTACCTGCAACGGGCTCTATTATAACACATGCAATGTCATTAACATTGGCATCTATTAATTGCTTTACATTATTTAAATCATTGTATTTGGCCAATAAGGTGTCTTTTGCTGTTCCTGCTGTAACCCCGGGGCTGTTTGGTGTTCCAAAAGTACTTGCCCCACTACCGGCTTGAATTAAAAAAGAGTCGGAATGACCATGGTAGCATCCTGCAAATTTTATAATTTTATCTTTACCGGTATAACCTCGAGCTAACCTAATGGCACTCATACAGGCCTCTGTACCAGAATTTACAAATCGTATTTTATCGATATTAGGCACCATAGAAACGGCCAACTTAGCTATTTCTGTTTCTATTTCTGTTGGCATGCCAAAAGAGGTTCCTTTTTTAGCCTTACTAACAACGGCATCTACAACAGGTTGGTAAGCATGACCTAAAATCATAGGTCCCCAAGAATTAATATAATCTATTAATTTGTTTCCATCTTCATCATATAAATAAGCCCCTTTTGCCTCTTTAACAAAAATTGGTGTCCCCCCTACTCCTTTAAATGCTCTTACCGGAGAGTTTACACCTCCTGGAATTACCTTTTCTGCCTCTGCAAATAATGCGCTGCTTCTTTTATAAATCATACTTGTACTTTAATTTTTGCTTACTCGCAGTTTTTGACCTAAATAAATATTATTACTATTTAAATTATTTAATGCTTTTAATTGTGGCACTGTTAAATTATATCGTTTGGATATATTGTATAAAGTATCTCCTTTTACAACTTCGTGTTTTGTTACACTTGGCACCGCAGCAGGTGACGTATATGTATTATTTTGGCTTGTTGTTGGGGCATTATACTGCTGTGAATTTTGATTTTCTGTAGTTATAACATTACTAGCTTCTTGATACGTTTCTACTGTTTCTTCTACAACAGAGCTGTTCGAATTGTTTTGATACGTTTCTTTTGCAGCTTCTTCTATAATTGTAGTTGCTGTAGGTGCTAGATTTTCTTCTTTTACAACAACCTCTGTAGATTCATTTTTTGAAATAGGTTGTACTTTAGGTATGGTTACTTTTTTACGTGGTAAAGCTTTTTTTACTGGCGTAATATTTATGCTATTATCTAGTTGATCATATTTATGCAGTTCATAGCGTTCTATAATACTAATAAGTTTTTCTGGGTATTTTTTATCTGTTGCATATCCTGCAGCACGCAAACCTTTAGCCCAACCTTGGTAATCTTTAGGGTTTAATTTAAAAAGTTCTTGATAACGCTTTCTACCTGTAAGAAATAAAGAATGATCTCTAAAAGAGTATTTGGCATTGTTATATTTTCTAAAACACTCTTGAGCTTCATCATCATCATGATAAATTTTTACACCCGTCCAATTGTGACATTTAATACCAAAATGATTATTAGCTTCTACAGACAATCGCCCTTTACCTGAGCCAGACTCTAAAATACCTTGTGCCAAGGTTATACTTGCAGGTATATTATACAATTGCATTTCCTCTTGAGCAACATCTTTATAAGTATCTATATAACGCTCTGTAGCATTAGCAAATACTTTTGCAGGCACTTTAGCCTTGCGCTTACTTTTTACAATTTTTACAGTTTTATTCTCTACTTCCTCTTTAGTACTCTCAACTTTATCTTTTGTTGTTTTCGCTACGGTACTTGTACCAGATTTGCCTTTTTTGGTAATAACACTTCTCTTGGTACCGCAACTAAAGGCTAAAGCTATTAAAAAAAGTAATACTATTTTCTTGTCCATATTTAATATGATATTAACGGTAAATTTTTATTTTTTAAAATACTATTTATTCCTGCTATACCTTGTAAACCACCGGTGTGAATGGCTAATATTTTAGATCCAGGCTCAAAATACCCAGCTTCTAACATATTAAATATACCAAACATCATTTTGGCTGTATAAACAGGATCTAATAATATATTTTGTTCTAATTTAAATTGATTTATAAAACTTACCAATTCATTTTTAACCTTCCCATAGCCACCAAAATGGTAGTCTGTAATAAGGCTCCAGTTTTTATTGGTTACAAATTTACTAATATCTTCTTGTAAAAAAGAACCTTTTAATGCAGGAAACCCTAAAATTTTCTGATTTTGAGATGCTGAATTTATTAACCCAGAAATTGTACCTCCTGTCCCAACGGCACAGCAAACATAATTAAAGATCTTGTCGTTATTAGTTAAAATTTCTTCACATCCTTTAATGGCTAAATTATTGGTTCCACCCTCTGGTATTAAATAAAAATTATTGTAATTTTTCTCTAAATCTTGTATAAATTCTGGTGTATGTTTTTGTTTATAATTGGATCTAGAAATAAATTTAAAATCCATACCGCACGCTTTAGCATAAGTTAAAGTTGCATTGCCATTTATTTTATGTTCTAGCTCTTCTCCTCTTATAATGCCTAAAGTTTTAAAACCTTGGGCTTGACCTGCAAAAGCAACGGCGGCAATATGGTTAGAGTAAGCACCTCCAAATGTAATTAGCAATTTAGCATTTTGCTGTTTTGCTTGTTTTAAGTTATATTTTAACTTACGGTATTTATTACCAGAAACAAAAGGATGTATCGCATCTTCCCGCTTTAAGTACAATTCTACAGGGTACTTAGCGGGTAAATTAATTTTTTGATTAATACTTTGGCCTACATTAAAAATCATTATTGCGAAGATACTTTAAAAAATTCCAAAATGATCTTTCTTTTAAATATTGCATATTAGATTCATTTTGATAAGCTTCTCTTTCAAACGAGATATTTTTATAGGCTAAATATTTATTCTTATATATAAATAAGCCATACAAAAACTCTAAAAAGTAAATTATAAAAAAGGGAACAATTAACAATTCTAGCTGTTGCTTTAAGTGAATGCGTTCGTGGTTTATTAAAACTTTATTTGTTGTCCATTTTTTTTCTTGTAAAAAGACAAAAGGATAGATGGTTAAACCTATAAATCCTTTGGGTATAAAATGTTTAAAAATAATGATCACATTTATTATATAATCAAAAACTAAACCATTTTATAGTACCTTTGTAAGTATATGAAAAAAAATATACCACCAGAAGCTGGAGATTTTTATTTAACCCCAGAAGGCTATCGTTGTTTTACAGCTCAATATCATTTAAAAAGAGGTTATTGCTGCCAAAGCGGTTGCAGACATTGCCCATATGGTTATGATAAAAAAACAAACACCTTTTCAAAAAAACAAAGTTAATACAGTACAGTATTTAAAACATATGGTATGATTATTGCTGAATTAAAATTATAAAACCTCTTAACAATTAACACTTTACAACTAAATTGTTATCTTTTAAGATCTAAAAATTTACCTTATGAAACATCTAATAAAACCCCTACTGCTGTTACTTACATTAGTAACATTAAACGCTTGCTCTTCGGTACAAGTTGCTGCTGATTACGATAAAAAAGCAGACTTTAATAATTATAAAACATTTGCTTTCTTTAAAAATGGAATTGATAAAGCCGAAATTAGTGATTTAGATAAACGCCGTATTTTAAGGGCTATTGAAGCTGAATTATTGAGTAAAGGTTTTACAAAATCTAGCGCTCCAGATTTACTAATAAGCTTATTTACAAAATCTAACCAACGTGTAGATGTTTACAACAACTCTTGGGGGTTTAACAACTGGGGCTGGGGTGGCTTTGGTATTCCTTGGGGTTGGGGCTGGAACCAGCAACCGGCAGTATCAACATCTACAGAGGGTACTCTCTTTATTGATTTAATAGATGCAAAAAGCAAGGAACTTGTATGGCAAGGCATGGGTAAAGGCTATCTGTCTAGAAATGTTGAAAAGAAAGAAGAGCGTATTAAAGAATTTGTATCGTCTATCTTAGAAAAATATCCACCAGAAACAAAATAATATAAAGCGGCTTTAACAGCCGCTTTTTTTTGCTTATTTAAAACGCTTTAAAGTCTCTTTTGTAAAAGAACTTAATACTAAAGCCCCACTAATTTTTGCACGCTCTAATAATAATGAATCCCAGTGTGCTGTATTTTCCCAAAAAACACGTTTCATTTCCTGTAAAGCATCGGGATTGTAGCTTGCTAATTTGTTTGCTAATCTTTTTACTGCTTGATCTAAAGTTTCCGTATCTTCAAAAACCTCAGCATACAATCCTTTATCTTTAGCGTATTGTGCTGTGTAAAATGTTTCGGCATCGATAGTCATTTGCGCCATTGCTGTTTTACCTATTTTTCTAGTAACAGCAGGCTCTATTACAAACGGGCCTATACCAATACTTAACTCACTTAGTTTAATGGCTGCAAATTTAGTGGCCATACAATAATCGGCAGCAGCTGCAATTCCCAAACCACCACCAACAGTTTTACCTTGCACCCTACAAATTATAAGTTTAGTGCTGTTACGCATGGCATTTATAACCCCTGCAAAACCAGAAAAGAATTTTAAGCCTGCTTCGGCATTTTCTATAGTTATTAACTCGTTAAAGCTAGCACCTGCACAAAACACTCTATCGCCTGCGCTTTTTATTACAACAACCTTTATTGCTTTGGTTGCGTCTGCTTGTATTATGGCGTCTTCTAGAAGCTTTAACACATGACTAGGCAACGCATTTTTACTGGGGTGAAAAAAAGTAATATATCCAACACCTTCTTCCACTTCAAGGTTTACGTAGGCTTCATTATTCATATTTATGCAAAAATTATTTATTATTTTTTAGTGTGTGCAGCATTCTGTTTTATAATTTTTTTAGCTTACCCTAATAATATTTACGGGGTTAACTAATCAGCATTTCATTACTGCTAAAAAGAAATTAAAAACTCAAGTTATACAAATCTTTAGTTTCTTGTATTGGAGTTGTATTGTATTGTAATTTCCACCCTAAAGAACTTGTAAGAATATAAAATTTAGACAATTCGCTAATCAATCTATTTTTAGCATTAGACCGTAAATTAGAGGCTTCTATTTTTTTATTTAAAGCCTTTGTAACATTACTTTTAATAATGTTATAATCGTTAGCTTCAAAAGGGTTAAAAAATTCCGATTGTATGTCGTAGTATTCTAAATCTGGATAAATTTTAACATCTGCATCAGGAATAGATAGCAGTTGCAGTACCTTATTTTCTTTATCGAGTTTATATTCTATTTTGCTTAAATCGTAACCTATGGTTACTTCGGCATTAACAACCACTAAAGCTTTTTTGTTAGACTTGACATAATCGCCTAAAATAGCTTTGGAGTCTTTGTAATTATAAATCTGACTAAAATGCCCTTCTGTAACAATTAGTTGTCCAACATGCTTTATTTGTTTTTCTATTAAAGCAGAACTCTCGACCAATAATCGCTGTGTATTAGACTTACTGTCTAAATATTTAAAAAGAAATAATGCTGCTATAGTTATTATAACACCTAAAATAATTTTTCGCATATGCTAAAATAAAAAATATACGAATTATATATACAATAGCACAAGCAATACTTTTTTATTTAAATGACATATGCGGAAAAGCCTCTGTAAGCTTATCTATTTTTAACTTTAATTTTTCTAGAAATTGTAAATGCGCAGTCGATGTTGGGTTAAAAGCTTTATGAGACAATCCGTTTTGGACATCCTGTACCTCCTTCATCGTATTAAAAGCATTTGTATGTACCCAAGTATCTTTAAAACGAGACCAAATATAATTTATAGCTGTTGCATTTGGATGAATCATGTCTTGCTTATAAAAACGATAATCTCGAAGCTCATCCATCATAATTTCAAAAGAAGGAAAGTAAGACACTCCTTTTGTTACATTTTGATGAATAGCAGCTAGTAAATGAGACTTGCTTTGCATATTCTCTACAAAACCGTCTTTAATATGTCGCACAGGAGACACTGTAAATAAAATAGAAGCCTTGGGGTTAATTAATTTAATTTTATTAGCCAAAGTACTTATACTATCACTTGTTTCTTTAACAGATAAAAGGTATTTATTAAAATGTTTTTGAGGTACTTTATGGCAATTAGCAACTGTTAACTGTGTGTTTTTATGCTGATACACCCATGCCGTACCTAAGGTTATTATTATATGGCTTGCTTTTTTTAATTGTTCTTTAAGTAAAAATAAAGCCTCATTTAATTGATTTAACAAAACAGGTTTAGAAACATGACTTAATTTAGAATGCGCCATATAGCAATGCCAACATTCATTATAAAAAAAGACATCTTTATCTATAAATTCTTGATCATCTAAAGCTCTAGAAATTAAAAGCTCAATAGCCTTAGGGTGAAACAATATACCAAAAGGATTTTGCGTGTTTTTAAATTTAAAGGCATTTAATTTTTCGCCTATATTTTCGGAAAAACAAGACCCCAATAACAAAACATTGGCATTATAATCTATAAGGTTTGTAGTTTGTTTTACTAAAGGTATTTTTGTTTGAAAATCCATAAAATATGGTAATAACAAAAACGGATTTATAATATGCGCATTATAAATCCGTTTTTTAAAAATTTATTTATTGTAAAAACTGTTTTGCCTCTGCCAAAGCTTTATCTATACCAGCAGGGTTTTTACCTCCTGCTGTAGCGAAGAAAGGTTGACCGCCACCGCCGCCTTGTATATGCTTACCTAAGGTTTTAACAACTTGACCAGCATTTAAATTATGGCTACTTACTAAGTTTTTAGAAATGTAGCAAGATAATAATGCCTTACCGTTTTGCTCGGTAGCAAATAATAAAAATAAATTATCGTGTTGGCTCCCTAAGTCGAAAGCAACATCTTTAATACCTGCCGCATCTAAGTCTACTTTTTTGGCTAAAAACTGTATATCATTTATCGTTTCTAAAGCATCTTTAAGTTCGCCTTTAATTTGCTTAGCTTTATCTTTTAATAAATTTTCTATTTGCTTTTTTAAAGACGTGTTCTCGTCTTGAAGGTTTTGTAGTGCTTTTACAGGCTCTTTTACATTGTTAAGTAAGCCTTTCATGTCTAAATAAGCTTGGTTATTATTAGCATAATAGGTTTTAACAGCATCGCTAGTAATAGCTTCTATACGCCTTATTCCCGATGCAACAGCACCTTCGCTTATTATTTTAAAATACCAAATATCGGCCGTGTTTTGTACGTGCGTCCCACCACAAAGTTCTACAGATTTTCCAAAACGAATGGCACGAACGGTGTCGCCGTATTTTTCGCCAAACAGACTCATAGCACCATCGGCAATAGCCTCCTCTTTTGGCACATTTCTTTTTTCTATTAATGGCAATTTATCTTCTATGCGTGCATTTACAAAAAGTTCAACTTCTTTTAACTCCGCTTCTGTTAATTTGGAAAAATGAGAAAAATCGAATCTTAAGTATTTAGAATTTACCGAAGACCCTTTTTGCTCGACATGTGTTCCTAAAATAGATCTTAAAGCTTCGTGTAAAAGATGTGTTGCTGTATGATTACAAGCTGTTTTATTTCGCTGCTTGGCATCTACCACAGCCGTAAAACTTGCATTAATATTTTTTGGTAGTTTTTTAGAGAAATGAATAATAACGTTATTCTCTTTTTTAGTATCTACAATACTAACAACGTCGCCATCGTTATCTTTTAAATAGCCTTTATCGCCTACTTGCCCACCGCCTTCTGGGTAAAAAGGAGTTACGTTAAATACCATTTGGTACATTTCACCTTCTTTTTTAGAGACTACTTTTCTGTATCGTGTTAGCTTAGCGCTTGTTTGTAATGAATCGTAACCAACAAATTCTTCTTCGCTGTTTTCGTCTATTAATGTCCAGTCGTCTGTAGACATTTCGCTGGCTGCTCTAGATCTACTTTTTTGTTCTTCCAAATGCTTTGCAAAGCCTTGTTCGTCTAGTTTTAATCCTTTTTCAGATAAAATTAAAGCTGTTAAATCTATTGGAAATCCGTAGGTGTCGTATAATTCGAATGCTTTTTTTCCAGATACAGTGTCGCCTTTTGTTTCTTCTACAATTTTGTTTAAAAGCACTAAACCTTGATCTAGTGTTCTTAAAAACGACTGTTCTTCCTCTTTAATAACATTTTCTACAAGTTGCTTTTGTGCAATTAACTCTGGGAAAGCTTCTCCCATTGTTTTAGCTAAAACATTTACAAGTTTGTAAATAAATGGTTCTTTTTTCTCTAAAAAAGTAAATCCATAACGTACAGCACGCCTTAAAATTCTTCGTATTACATAACCTGCACCTGTATTACTTGGTAACTGCCCGTCTGCTATAGAGAATGCTACGGCACGAACATGGTCGGATATAACACTAATAGCAATATCCACCTTTTCATCCTTACCGTAAGACTTACTGGTTATCGCTTCTATTTCGCTTATTATGGGCGTAAAAACATCGGTATCGTAATTAGACTGCACATTTTGTAACACCATACATAAACGCTCGAAGCCCATACCTGTATCGATATGCTTGTTTGGTAAAGGTTCTAAATCGCCGTTAGCCTTGCGGTTGTATTGCATAAAAACCAAGTTCCAAATTTCTACCACCTGAGGGTGGTCCATGTTAACCAAATCTTTACCATTAACTTTGGCTTTCTCTTCGGCAGATCTAATATCGACATGTATTTCGCTACATGGTCCACATGGGCCTTGGTCTCCCATTTCCCAAAAATTATCTTTTTTATTACCTTTTAAAATTCGGTCTTCATCTATAAATT
>CALHCQ010000114.1 GCA_937936645.1 uncultured Algibacter sp. | reverse complement strand
CCATGAGTTTTAAGTGTTTTATAAACACTTATATTATTTTTATTTTTGATTTCTTAAAACAGGATTTAACTCATCGTCATTATACATTTTCATTTGCTTATAAACTTTCATGTATTTATCGCCTTTTTCAATATCACTTAAAAGCGTATCTATAGCTGTAGATAAATCAACACGTTGTTCTAATAATATATCTAATTTTTTCTGACAAGCTTCTTTATGCGCTACAGTAGCATCTATTCGCGTAGCTTCTTCCTGCATATGGTACACTTTTAAAGCTAAAATGGATAACCTATCTACACCCCAAGCAGGGCTTTCTGTATTTATTGTAGCTTCGTTTTTAACAGAAACATCTTTATATTTTTCAAGGAAATAACTGTCTATGTACTCTACCATATCTGTTCTGTCTTGATTGGAAGCATCTATTTTGCGTTTTAATGTTAGTGCTTCTACAGGATCTATTTGTGGATCGCGAATAATATCTTCGTAATGCCATTGCACAGTATCAATCCAACATTTTCTATACAATAAATGTTCTAACAAGTTTTGCTTAGGGTATGCATTATCAAAAGGCTGATCTACAGTATTAATTATATGGTATTTAGCTATAACTTCTTGAAATATTTTATTCGCTTTTTCTGTAAACATGTCTGTGTTATTTTTTAGGGCGTAAATATACCTCATATTTGTGTAACTTTTTATAGTAAAACCTGAAGAATAATATTTACTTAAATTGAAACACTTATTTTTAAAATATTAAGAGCAATATAAAGGGCATAAAAATTAGCAGACCTAAAAAAAGCTCTTTAAACCAATTTGACTCCATACTTTCTATGTAATTTGATATTATAATGGCTAAAGGGCCTAAAATAAAAAGAAACTCGCTACCATTCTTTTGTGGTGCCAAAACAGCTATTATAAAACCTATAAAAACAGCTATAGGTATTATTTTAAAAACAGGTCTAATTGATTTTTTTTGACCTTTTACACTTTTTGCATAAAATATTGTTGCCCATGCTCCAAAAGAAAACAGCATTGTAAGAGCTATAATAACAGAGGGGCTATTGTATATAGTATAATCAAAATTTACATACGGCAAACTTTTAAAAACCGTAAAAAATGTACCATGATACAATATAGAAAACGTTACTGCTAATACAAAAACAGTTATTACACCTACAAAAGGAGTTAACCAGTGCTTTACAACATTATCGGTATACATTATAAGTAAAATAAGGATTAAAATAAAAAACAAAATAGACCAAAAATAAAATATAGTAGCAACAGATATCCAAAAAGCAGCATCAAACAATTTTTTTGCAAGATCTCTTTGTGTGTGCAAACTAATTAAACGGCGCAAGCCCAATAAAACAAAAAAATTTGCAAATATAATATAAGGATTACTTAGCAAAAGAGGGATACTAAGTAGAAAAACAGCATAAAGAATAATATCGTAACTACTTCCTCTAACAAATTTATTTTTAACACTTACAAAATTTAAAACAAGTAAAGACAAATAAGTTACAATAAACAAAAGGACAAAAGACGAAACACTTGTAATTGTTTTTGGCTCTAGTAGTATTTTTAAGTGAGATAATAAGAGTGCCAACAGCGTTATAAAAAAAACAGCTATAAAATTTATTGGCTTAGATTTACTAAAAAGTCTTGTAATCATTAACTCTTTTTGTATTTTTGTAGTTGAATATATTTTATAAGCTTATAATACACACAAAGCTTTATAATACAATTTAAAAATAAAAAACCACATGAAAGATCTTTTTTACGCGATACAGGATTTATTTGTTAACGTATTACTTAAGCCTATGGATGCTTTAAAAGCATTAGAGCTAGAAAACTGGTTTGCAGCCAGCACAATCTCATGGATTTTTATGCTAATTGGCTTTGTTGCCATGGTGTACTGGATGCTGCAGCTTAAAAAATTTAGTGAAAATAACGAAGAAGACAAAAGTATTTCTTCGCATTCGTTTTTATAAATCGAAACCTATATCTTTACGATAATTCATCTTATCAAAATGTAGTTTATCTATATTTTGGTAAGATTTTTTTATGGCTTCTTTATACGTATTACCATAAGATGTTATTGCCATAACACGTCCTCCCGAGGTTACAATTTTACCGTCATCTTGCAATTGAGCCCCCGCATGAAAAGGTATAGAATCTGTAATATTACTAACACCTGTTATTTCCTTTCCTTTTTCGTAGGCTTCTGGATAACCACCAGAGACTAACATTATTGTTGTTGCAGCACGTGAATCTATTTCGATATCTATTTTATCTAAAGATCCGTTTGCCATAGCTTTAAGTATTTCTACAAAATCATTTTTTAATCTTGGTAAAACGACTTCAGTTTCTGGATCTCCCATTCTTACGTTATATTCTATAACCTTAGGGTCGTCTCCAACCTTTATAAGGCCTATAAACACAAAACCTACGTAAGGTAATTTATCTTTCTTAAAACCAGCTATGGTTGGCTTAACGATACGCTCTTCTATTTTATTTAAAAAACTATCTGTAGCAAATGGTACTGGAGACACGGCTCCCATTCCACCTGTATTTAGTCCTGTATCGCCTTCTCCAATACGCTTATAATCTTTTGCTGTTGGTAAAATTTTATAATTCTCACCATCGGTTAATACAAAACAACTTAATTCAATACCATCTAAAAACTCTTCTATAACGACTTTGGTACTTGCTGCGCCAAATTTAGCATCTACAAGCATACGCTTTAATTCGGCTTTAGCCTCGTTTAAATCTTCTAGAATAACAACACCTTTACCTGCTGCTAAACCATCTGCTTTTAAAACATAAGGTGCTTTTAATGTTTCTAAAAACGCATAACCATCTTCTACGCTTTGCTTAGTAAAGCTTTGGTATGCTGCTGTTGGTATATTATGTCTGTATAAAAACTCTTTTGCAAATTCTTTACTACCTTCTAATTCTGCCGCTGCTTTTTGAGGTCCTATAACGGCCACATGCTTAAGCGCTTCATCATTTAAAAAGAAATCGTGCACACCTTGTACTAAAGGATCTTCTGGCCCTACAACTACCATATCTATACCTTTACTAACAACTAGTTGCTTTATAGCTTCAAAATCTGTTACTCCAATATTTACATTTGTAGCTATTTCTGCTGTACCTGAATTTCCAGGTGCTACAAATAAGTTTTTACATAAAGGACTTTGTGCTATTTTCCAAGCAAATGTGTGTTCTCTTCCTCCAGAACCAAGAATTAAGATGTTCATTATAGTATATTTTTAAATTCTCAACGTTTTGAGAATCGCTATTTATTTAGGGTACAAAAATAAGTTCTTTTTGTATTCTGCTATTATTTTAATGCGCATTTTTTATTAGTAAGCTTTTTCTTCGCCACGAATAGCATTAAGTACCGTTTGAATAATAATTTTTAAATCTAGAAGTAAAGACCAATTTTCTATATAAAAGATATCGTATTTAACACGGTTAATAATGTCTTTATCTTCTTCTATTTCACCTCTAAAACCACTAACCTGTGCTAAACCTGTTATTCCTGGCTTCACAAAGTGTCTTACCATAAACTTGTCTACTTTTTGTGCGTACAAATTAGTATGGCTTACCATGTGTGGTCTTGGCCCAACAACAGACATGTGACCAAATAAAACATTGTAAAACTGAGGCAATTCATCTATACTTGTTTTCCTTATAAAAGCACCAACTTTAGTAACTCTAAGATCTCCTTTTGTAGCTTGATGTAAGTTAGCCGTTTTATTAGGTATCATAGATCTAAATTTATAACACTGAAATTCTTTATACTTTAAACCATTTCTAGCTTGTTTAAAAAAAACAGGCCCCTTAGATTCTAACCTGATAAACAATGCAACAATTGGTGTTAACCAAGATAATACAAATACAAGCACACAAAATGAGAATAGTATATCAAAAGCACGCTTTAAAATTTTATTAATTGTTTCTTGTAATGGGATAGTTCTTAAAGATAATATCGGGGTGTAATCGTAATACTCGTATTTTAACTTTCTAGAAAATATATCTTTGTTGTCGGGTATAAATTTTAATACTCTTAAATTATTATCTGCAAAGTTAATAAGCCTAATAATTTGCTTATTAGAGAGCTCTGAAACAGAAAAGTATATTTCATCTATATCATTATCTATAATATATTTATAGCAGGTTTCTAAACTAAAACCTTCTTTTTTTGGACTGAACTTATGCTCGAAAACATAACCAAAATCTAACTTTGTATTGAATGTTTTTATTAATTGTTCTGTCTTTTTATTATCTCCAATAACAACAACTTTTCTAATATTTCCAGACAGTATCCTTCTATATTTTCTAAGAAATAAAAAAACGAAGAACTTAAATAAAGCTATTAAAACAAATACTACCAACAAATAATTACCTAAAGCAATTCTACTAATTTCAGGCTGTTTAAAAAAACCTATAAATGCATAAAAAGCTACAGAGCAATAAACAATTTGCTTTGTTAATAAAGACGCTATATGTACTACTTTATTATGTCTTTGTACTTCGTAAAACCTATTTATTACAGATAAAAACAACCATACTATGGATACATACAAACAGAAAAGCAAGGGACTAGTTACGTTTATATTAAAAAAAAAGTACACCACATTAAGCATCACCAAATCGGTTAATGCTAAAACAGGTTTTAAAAAACCAGAATATCTACCTTGTTTATATTTCAAACTACCTAATTATATGTTTTTTAAAATCTTTATGCTCGCTTTTGTATAGTTCTTCATGAGTTAAACCTTTAAAATAATCAAATGTTAAACGCATACCTCTAGATCTATTTACTTTAGGCTGCCAATTTAGTATTTTTTTTGCTAATGTAATGTCTGGTTGTCGCTGTAATGGATCGTCTACTGGTAATTTTTTATAAATAATGCTTTTATTGGCACTTGTTTGCTTTATAATTTCTTCCGCAAAGTCTTTTATTGTTATTTCTTCAGGATTACCAATATTTACTGGATATATGTAATTACTTAATAATAGCCTGTATATTCCCTCTACTTGATCGTCTACATAACAAAAAGAACGTGTTTGAGAACCATCACCAAAAACAGTTAAATCTTCGCCTCGTAACGCTTGCCCCATAAACGCAGGAATTACACGGCCGTCGTTTAATCGCATTCTTGGTCCGTAAGTGTTAAATATACGCACAATACGTGTTTCTAAACCATGAAATCTATGATATGCCATAGTTATAGATTCTTGAAAACGCTTAGCTTCGTCGTAAACACCTCTAGGGCCTATGGTATTTACATTTCCATAATACGATTCGCTTTGAGGGTGTACAAGAGGATCCCCATAAACTTCGGATGTTGAAGCAATTAATATCCTTGCCTTTTTAGCTTTAGCTAAGCCTAATAAGTTGTGTGTACCAAGCGATCCTACTTTTAGTGTTTGTATGGGTATTTTTAAATAATCTATAGGGCTTGCTGGCGATGCAAAATGTAAAATATAATCTAAATCATGTTTTATATCTATATACTT
>CALHCQ010000113.1 GCA_937936645.1 uncultured Algibacter sp. | reverse complement strand
AGTTGTAGAAACAGTTTCTAAAACTAAAACCTTAGAAATCGAAAAGCCACAATTAACATTTGGTTTTATAAAATTAACAGATATGGCACCGTTAGCCATAGCTAAAGAAAAAGGCTTTTTTGAAGATGAAGGTTTATTTGTATCTGTTGAAGCACAATCTAACTGGAAAAATATTTTAGATCGTGTTATTGATGGTCAATTAGATGGTTCTCATATGTTAGCTGGTCAACCAATTGCAGCAGGAGCAGGATTTGGTCGTCAAGCCGAGTTAGTAACGCCATTCTCTATGGATTTAAATGGTAACGGTATTACAGTATCTAACGATGTTTGGTCTAAAATGAAGCCAAATGTACCAAAAGGAGCAGACGGTAAGCCGGTGCACCCTATTAAAGCAGATGCTTTAAAGCCAGTAATTACTGAGTATAAAAACTCTGGTAAAGCCTTTAAAATGGGTATGGTATTCCCAGTATCTACACACAACTACGAAATTAGATATTGGTTAGCTGCAGCAGGAATTCACCCAGGTATGTATACAGCAGATAATGTACAGGGACAAATTGATGCAGAGGTTTTACTATCTGTAACACCACCGCCACAAATGCCAGCTACACTAGAAGCAGGAACTATTTACGGATACTGTGTAGGTGAACCATGGAACCAGCAAGCGGTATTTAAAGGTATTGGTGTGCCAGTAACTACAAACTACGACATTTGGAAAAACAACCCAGAAAAAGTATTTGTAATGACTAAGAAATTTGTTGAAGAAAATCCTAACACTGCAGTAGCTGTAACAAAAGCTTTAATTAGAGCAGGTAAATGGTTAGACGATCCTAAAAACAGACCAGAAGCTGTTAAAATATTAGCAATGTCTCAATACGTAGGTGCTCCAGAGGCGGTATTAGCAAACTCTATGACAGGAACTTTCGAATTTGAGAAAGGTGATAAAAGAGAGATGCCAGACTTTAATGTGTTTTACAAGTACAATGCAACATACCCTTTCTACTCAGACGGTGTTTGGTTCTTAACACAAATGAGACGTTGGGGGCAAATTCCAGAAGCTAAATCTGCAGACTGGTACGATACGACAATAAAAAACATATACAGACCAGATATCTGGAAAAAAGCAGCAAGTTTATTAGTTGCAGAGGGTAATATTCCTGCAAGCGATGTGCCAAGTACAGACGGTTATAAGCCAGCTACTAGCGACTTTATTGATGGAACTACATTTAATGCTAAAGATCCAATAGGATACATTAACAGTTTCTCAATAGGAAATAAAGACAAAAAATAAACACCTAAAATTATAAGAGTACGGTTTACTATTCTAAGCCATTAAAATAGTAAACCGTATTATAAAACATCTGACCATGAAAACAAGTATAACATTAGGAAAAGTAACAAAATTTATGGGATTAGGAATTTTTAACACCCTATCCGATTTATTTACAGGTAAATTAGAAAAAGAAGATTTAAAGGTTTTTTTACGTAAAACCATTGTTCCATTAGCATCAATATTATTGTTTATTGGGTTATGGCATTTAGGTTCAAAATCACTTTATAATATAGAAGCAAAATTCAAAATTGAAAAGGCGTTAAAAGAGCAGGGTCAAGTAGAGGCAGATAAACTAGCAGCATGTATAGCTTCTGGTAATTCTACATGCCAGCCAAACACTTTGCCGTCGCCAAGTCAAGTTTGGGCTTCTTACAAATCTTTATTAAAAGACCATAATATAATAAGTGCAGACAAAGCCGCTTTTAAAGAAAAAACAGCAGCTTTAAACAAAAAACGTGTTGCAGCTGGTAAGGCTGCTATAACATACACAGGACGTCCATCTTTTGTAGATCAAATATTTAGAAGTTTAAAAACAGTATTTGCAGGTTTTTTATTAGCATTATTTATTGCGGTACCATTAGGTATATTTATTGGACTTAGTCCAACGTTAAAAAGTTCTTTTAACTGGTTTATTCAAATATTTAAACCGGTTTCTCCAGTAGTTTGGTACTTACTAGTGTTTATGATTGTTAAAACATTATTAATAGATTCTAACGAAGACAGTTCGTTTACAATATCGTTTATAAGTGTTGGTTTTTGTTCTATGTGGGCTACTTTGGTGAATACTGCCATGGGGGTGTCTAGTGTAGATAAAGACTATATTAATGTTGCAAAAGTTTTAAAATTAGGGTCTTTTCAAAAGATATTTAAAGTGATCCTACCATCTTCTTTACCATTAATCTTTACAGGTTTAAAAATTACGTTGTCTGTAGCATGGATGGTATTAATTGCTATCGAGTTATTAGCACAAAGTCCAGGTTTAGGATTATTTGTTTGGGAAGAATTCCAGAATGGTGCAAACGATTCTAATGCGAAAATTATAGTTGCCATGTTTGTTATTGGTATTATAGGTTTCTTATTAGACCGATTAATGCTAACTATACAAAACTGGGTTTCTTTCGATAAAACAGATGCTATATAAGCTATACGCTTTAACATTAATACAGTATTAATTAAACCTAAACTTATAAAATGGCATATTTAGAATTAAAAAATATACACAAAAGTTACGGCAATGGCGTAGATGAGCCAGAAGTACTTTCTAATATTAATTTAACAATAGAAGAAGGCGAGTTTGTAGCTATAGTAGGGTTTACAGGTAGTGGTAAAACCACACTAGTAAACTTAATAAATGGTCTTATAGAGCCTACTAAAGGCGAGGTTTTATTTAAAGGAAAACCTGTAGAGGGAACCAGCCACGAGCGTGGTGTTATTTTTCAAAATTACTCTCTATTACCTTGGTTAACCGTAGGACAAAATGTTTTTATGGCTGTTAAAGAGGCTTTTCCAAAGAAAAGTAAAGACGAATTACAAAGTATTGTAGAGTCTTACGTAGAAATGGTTAGCCTAACACCAGCAATAAATAAACGACCAAAAGAATTATCTGGGGGTATGCGTCAGCGTGTATCGGTAGCTAGAGCATTAGCTATGAAACCAGAAATGATTATTATGGACGAGCCGCTTGGAGCTTTAGATGCCTTAACACGTGGTAATTTACAAGACGAAATATTACGTATTTGGGGTAAAGACAAGCGTACAGCTTTACTTATTACAAATGATGTAGATGAGGGTATTTACATGGCAGATCGTATTATTCCTTTACGACCAGGACCAAATGCCACATTAGGACCAGAATTTAAAATTGATATTGAGCGTCCTAGAGATAGAACCTCGATGAACGATAACCCAAATTACAAGAAAACTAGAAATGCTATTATAGAGTATTTAATGGGTATTGGAGACGAAAGAAAAACGGAAACACGAGATGAAATTGTGTTACCAGATTTAAGTCCGAAAGATTTTGTTAATCAATTTTAAACTAAGGTAATATCATGAGTACAGTTGCAGAAAATAAAAAAGAAAGTGCTTTTACAGATAATGGCCTTTTTAAAACATCAGAAGTGATGTTGGATTTAAATAATCTAAAAAAAGTATACCCAACACCAACGGGCGGTTACACGGTTTTAGAAGATTTAAACCTTCAAATTAAAAAAGAAGAATTTGTTACAATAATAGGACACTCTGGTTGCGGTAAAACAACCATGTTATCTATGATAGCCGGATTAAATGAAATATCTGGTGGTAATATATCTGTATTAGGAAAACACATAAAAGGACCGGGTCCAGATCGTGGTGTAATTTTTCAAGCACCAAGTTTAATGCCCTGGATGACCTCGTTGCAAAACGTATTATTAGGAGTAAATCAAGTGTTTCCTCATGCTACAAAAGCACAGCGTAACGATATCGCTAAGTATTACTTGCAAAAAGTAGGTATGGAAGATTCTTTTCATAAAAAAGCATCCGATTTATCTCAAGGTATGCAACAGCGTGTAGGTATTGCTAGAGCCTTTGCTATAAAGCCAAAAGTGTTATTATTAGACGAGCCTTTTGGTATGTTAGACTCTTTAACTAGAGGTGAGCTTCAGGATATATTAATAGAAATTTGGAATAAAGAGAAAATTACAGCCATGATGATAACACACGATGTCGATGAAGCCATCTTTTTATCAGACCGTGTTGTTATGATGACCAGCGGACCTAAAGCTAAAATTGGAGATATTTTAGATATCGATTTTAAAAGGCCAAGAACACGAAAGGCCGTTTTAGAGCACGAAGATTA
>CALHCQ010000112.1 GCA_937936645.1 uncultured Algibacter sp. | reverse complement strand
ACTTTTGGTATTATTTCGCATCCAGATGCTGGTAAAACAACATTAACAGAAAAACTTCTTTTGTTTGGAGGAGCCATTAAGGAAGCAGGAGCAGTAAAAAGTAATAAAATAAAGAAAGGTGCCACAAGTGATTTTATGGAAATAGAACGCCAACGTGGTATATCGGTAGCAACTTCTGTGTTAGCTTTTGAATATAATGGCATAAAGGTTAATATATTAGATACACCTGGACACAAGGATTTTGCCGAAGACACTTTTAGAACATTAACTGCTGTAGATAGTGTTATAGTTGTAATTGATGTTGCAAAAGGGGTTGAGGAACAAACTGAAAAGCTTGTAGAGGTTTGCCGCATGCGAAATATACCTATGATTGTTTTTATAAACAAAATGGATCGAGAAGGAAAAGATGCTTTTGATTTACTTGATGAAGTAGAACAAAAATTAGGGCTTAACGTTGTTCCATTAAGCTTCCCTATAGGCATGGGCTACGATTTTAAAGGTATCTATAACATTTGGGAAAAAAATGTAAACCTTTTTAGTGGTGATAGTCGTAAAGATATTGAGGAAACTGTAGAAATATCTGATTTAACATCGTCTAATTTAGATGAATTAATTGGTGATAATGCAGCAAATACACTTAGGGAAGAAATAGAATTAGTATCTGGTATTTACCCAGAATTTAACAAAGAAAAATATTTAGAAGGAAAACAACAGCCTGTATTTTTTGGATCGGCATTAAACAATTTTGGAGTACGTGAATTATTAGACTGTTTTGTAGATATAGCACCAAAACCAAGAGCTAAACAAAGTGAAGAGCGCCTTATTAAACCAAATGAAACAAAGTTTAGTGGCTTTATTTTTAAAATACATGCCAATATGGACCCTAACCATCGTAATAGATTGGCTTTTGTTAAAATTGTGTCTGGTGAGTTTAAAAGAAATGCGCCTTATTTACATGTAAGAAGCAAGAAAAAAGTAAAATTCTCGAGTCCAAATGCTTTTTTTGCAGAAAAAAAGGAAATTGTAGACATATCGTACCCTGGTGACATTGTGGGGTTACAGGATACAGGAAGCTTTAAAATTGGAGACACATTTACAGAAGGTGAGATATTAAATTACAAAGGAGTTCCTAGCTTTTCGCCAGAACATTTTAGGTATATAAACAATGCAGACCCTTTAAAATCTAAGCAATTATACAAAGGTATTGATCAACTTATGGACGAAGGTGTAGCGCAACTTTTTACCTTAGAACTAAATGGCAGAAAGGTTATTGGTACTGTTGGAGCCTTACAATATGAAGTAATACAATACCGATTAGAACATGAATATGGTGCAAAATGTACCTACGAAAATCTAAATGTTTACAAAGCGTGTTGGGTAGAAGCAGAAGATGAAAAAAGCGAGGAATACAAAGAATTTCTAAGAGTAAAACAACGTTATTTAGCTAAAGACAAACAAAAACAATTGGTATTCTTAGCAGATTCTTCATTTTCTTTACAAATGACACAACAGAAATATCCTAGCATAAAATTTCACTTTATTTCTGAATTTAAATAAAAAAACATTTTAAAGCGATATAAGAGCTTTTAAATCAAAACACATAAATATATATTAATATATTTTTATATTTAAAAATAAACACTTTAAAATAATCGAAAAATATTAGTGATATAAAAAAAAGCTATAGCAAAAATATTTGTTATAGCTTTTTTTTATAATTTAGGTTTTTAAAATTAGGCTTGTCCTGTTGGTCCAAAATTTAATGGAATTGGAGGTCTATCATAATCTTTAATTTCACCATGTGCTTTTTCAAATTTATTAACATTATCTGCTAATGCTTTTAATAAGCGTTTTGCGTGCTGTGGTGTTAGAATTATTCTAGACTTCACTTTATTTTTTGGCATACCAGGCATAATATTAACAAAGTCTACAACGAACTCTGAAACAGAGTGATTAATAATGGCTAAATTAGAATAAGTTCCTTCAGCTATAGTCTCATCTAACTCAATGTTTAGCTGTCCTTGTTTTGGTTTTTCTTTATGATCTTCCATAAATTACATTTTATAATTTTATTAAAATAAAAAGTCCCGCTATACAGCAGGACTTTTTATGATTCTAGATTTATTTAACCTGCGTTAAAAAATCTATAATTACTATAATACTAATAACAATTAGTTATAATTAACTTCTTGTTGTTTACTTTGCATCATTTCGTCGAACTCTTCTTTAGACCCTACAATGATATCTTTATAAGTACGCATACCTGTTCCTGCAGGAATTCTATGTCCTACAATTACATTTTCTTTTAAACCTTCTAATGGATCAACTTTACCTGCAACAGCAGCTTCGTTTAATACTTTAGTTGTTTCTTGGAATGATGCAGCAGATATAAACGACTTCGTCTGTAAAGATGCTCTTGTTATACCTTGTAAAATTGGTGTAGCCGTTGCTGGCATCGCCTCTCTTGCTACAACAAGTTGCTTATCTTCCCTTCTTAAAATAGAATTTTCGTCTCTTAGTTGACGTGCTGTAATAATTTGTCCTGCATTTAATGTTGTAGAATCTCCTGCGTCTTCTATAACTTTCATTCCAAAAATATCATCATTCTCTTTAATAAAGTCAGCTTTATGTGCTAATTGATCTTCTAAGAAAATAGTATCACCAGAATCAATAATTCTAACTTTACGCATCATCTGTCTTACAACAACCTCGAAGTGCTTATCATTAATTTTCACCCCTTGTAAACGGTAAACTTCTTGTACTTCGTTTACTAAGTATTGCTGTACAGCAGATGGTCCTTTTATGTTTAAGATGTCGTTAGGTGTAATAGATCCGTCTGATAATGGCATACCTGCCTTTACGAAATCATTTTCTTGAACAAGAATTTGATTCGATAATTTAACTAAGTATTTCTTAATATCACCAGTTTTAGACTCTACTATAATCTCACGATTACCTCTTTTTATTTTACCAAAAGATACCACACCATCTATAGCACTTACTACAGCTGGGTTAGATGGGTTACGCGCTTCAAATAATTCTGTTACACGAGGTAAACCACCGGTAATATCACCTGCTTTAGCAGATTTACGAGGTATTTTCACTAAAATTTTACCAACCTTAATTTTATCGTTATCGTCTATCATTAAGTGAGCACCTACTGGTAAGTTGTAAGAACGTATCACTTCATCATTAGCATCAACAATATGTAATGTTGGTATTAATTTTTTATTTCTAGATTCAGAAATTACTTTTTCTTGGAATCCTGTTTGTTCATCAATTTCTACTTGGTATGTAATACCTTGCTCGATGTTTTCGTATTTTACTTTACCAGCAAACTCTGAAATAATAACACCGTTATATGGATCCCACTGACAAACAACATCGCCTTTAGCTAAAACATCGCCATTTTTTACAGAAACTGTAGAACCGTAAGGTATATTATTTGTACTTAAAACAATACCTGTTTTCTTATCTACTAATTTAATTTCTGATGAACGAGATATTACAATATCTACTTGATTACCTTCGCTATCCTCACCTTTTACAGTTTTAAGATCTTCTATTTCTGCAACACCTGCAAACTTAGCTATTAACTTATTATCTTCGGATATGTTACCTGCAATACCACCTACGTGGAAAGTACGTAATGTTAACTGCGTTCCTGGTTCTCCAATAGACTGTGCTGCTACAACACCAACAGCCTCACCACGTTGTACCATTTTACCTGTTGCTAAGTTACGACCGTAACATTTAGCACAAATACCTTTTAATGCTTCACAACTTAATGGCGAACGTACTTCTACAGACTCTAAAGGTGATGCTTCTATAGCCTTAGCAATATCATCTGTAATTAATTGACCAGAAGCTACTAATAGCTCATCGGTTAATGGGTTTTGTACATCGTTAAGAGATACACGACCAACGATACGTTCTTTTAAAGTCTCTACAACTTCATCATTCTTCTTTAAAGGCTCTACTTCTACACCTCTTAATGTACCACAATCTTCTGTGTTTACAATAACATCTTGAGATACATCTACTAAACGACGTGTTAAGTAACCTGCATCGGCCGTTTTTAATGCGGTATCGGCAAGACCTTTACGAGCACCGTGTGTTGATATAAAGTATTCTAAAATTGAAAGTCCTTCTTTAAAGTTAGATAGAATTGGATTTTCAATAATTTCACCACCACCTGCGTTAGATTTTTTAGGCTTTGCCATTAATCCACGCATACCAGTAAGCTGGCGTATTTGTTCTTTAGATCCACGAGCTCCAGAATCAAGCATCATAAACACCGAGTTAAACCCTTGCTGATCTTCACGAATACGTTTCATAGACAGCTCGGTAAGCTCTGCATTTGTAGATGTCCAGATATCAATAACTTGGTTATAACGTTCGTTATTTGTAATAAGACCCATGTTATAGTTTCCAGTAATACCGTCTACTAATCCATTAGCTTTATCAATCATTCCTTGCTTTTCTGGTGGTATAATAATATCACCTAAACTAAATGATAATCCACCTTTAAAGGCAAAATTAAATCCTAAAGTTCTAATAGCATCAAGGAAATCTGCTGTTTCTGGTACAGATGTCGCTTTTAATATATCACCAATAATATCTCTTAAAGATTTTTTGGTTAATACCTGATTTATATAACCTGCTGCTTGTGGTACGTGCTTGTTAAATAACACACGCCCTACAGTGGTTTCTACAATCATTTTATCTAGTTTACCATCTTCATTAATATCAATGGTTCTAACTTTTATTCCTGCATTTAAATCGACACGCTTTTCGTTAAAAGCAATAGTAACCTCTTCTGGAGAGTAGAATGTTAATCCTTCGCCTTTAACTGGCACTTCTGGTGTAGACTTACGTAATTTGGTCATGTAATAAAGACCTAAAACCATATCCTGAGATGGTACCGTTACCGGAGATCCATTTGCTGGATTTAAGATATTATGAGAAGCCAACATTAATAATTGACATTCTAATATAGCTTCTGGTCCTAGAGGTAAGTGTACCGCCATTTGATCTCCATCAAAATCGGCATTAAAGGCCGTACAAACTAACGGGTGTAGTTGTATCGCCTTACCTTCTATTAATTTAGGTTGAAAAGCTTGTATACCTAAACGGTGTAATGTAGGGGCACGGTTTAGTAATACAGGATGTCCTTTTAAAACATTTTCTAGTATATCCCAAACTACAGGCTCCTTTTTATCTATAATTTTCTTTGCAGATTTTACGGTTTTTACAATACCTCTTTCTATTAATTTTCTAATAACAAAAGGTTTGTACAACTCGGCAGCCATATTTTTTGGCAATCCACATTCAAATAATTTTAATTCTGGTCCTACAACAATTACAGAACGTGCAGAGTAATCGACACGCTTTCCTAATAAGTTTTGACGGAAACGCCCTTGCTTACCTTTTAAAGAATCTGATAACGATTTTAATGGTCTATTAGAATCTGTTTTTACTGCAGATGATTTACGTGTGTTATCGAATAAAGAATCTACAGATTCCTGTAGCATACGTTTTTCGTTACGTAATATAACTTCTGGCGCTTTAATTTCTACTAAACGCTTAAGACGGTTGTTACGTATTATAACACGACGGTATAAATCATTTAAATCAGACGTTGCAAAACGACCTCCATCTAGTGGAACTAATGGACGTAATTCTGGCGGAATGATTGGAATAACCTTCATAATCATCCATTCTGGACGATTTTCTCTATTTTGGTTAGACTCACGTAAAGAACCAACAACTTGTAAACGCTTTAAAGCTTCTGTTTTACGTTGTTTAGAAGTTTCGGTATTGGCCTTATGACGTAATTCGTAAGATAATTTTTCTAAATCTATTCTAGATAATAATTCAATAAGACACTCTGCTCCCATTTTCGCAAGAAATTTGTTAGGATCAGAATCATCTAAATATTGATTATCTTGAGGAAGAGACTCTGCTATATTTAAGTATTCTTCTTCTGTTAAGAAATCCATTTTTTGTAATGGCTCTCCTTCTTCGTTTTTAGCAATACCTGGTTGTATAACTACGTAACGCTCGTAGTATATAATCATATCTAATTTCTTAGATGGTAAACCAAGTAAATACCCTATTTTATTTGGTAAAGAACGGAAATACCAAATATGAGCTACAGGCACCACTAAGTTAATGTGCCCAACACGGTCTCTACGAACTTTCTTTTCTGTTACTTCAACACCACAACGGTCACATACTATACCCTTGTAACGTATTCTTTTATATTTACCACAAGCACATTCGTAATCCTTTACAGGACCAAAAATACGCTCACAGAACAAACCATCACGCTCTGGTTTGTGTGTACGATAATTTATAGTTTCTGGTTTTAAAACTTCACCTTTAGACTCTGCTAAAATAGATTCTGGTGATGCTAAACCAATTGAGATTTTATTAAATCTCCTTACTGGATTCTTATCTTGTCTTCTTGCCATGTTCTTTTAGTATTCAGTTTCAGTCTCAGTATTTAGTTAATATGTTAACTAAATACTGATACCTCATACTATTTTTATTCTTCTAATCTAATATCTAATCCTAAACCTTTTAATTCGTGCATAAGTACGTTAAAAGATTCTGGTAAACCAGGATCTGGCATTGGCTCTCCTTTTACAATTGCTTCGTAAGTTTTAGCCCTACCAATGACATCATCAGATTTTACTGTTAAAATTTCACGTAATGTACTAGATGCTCCATAAGCCTCTAGTGCCCAAACTTCCATCTCTCCAAAACGCTGACCACCAAATTGTGCTTTACCACCAAGTGGTTGTTGCGTAATTAATGAGTATGGTCCTATAGAACGTGCGTGCATTTTATCGTCTACCATATGCCCTAGTTTTAACATATAGATAACCCCTACTGTTGCAGGTTGATCGAAACGCTCTCCAGATCCTCCATCGTATAAGTAAGTATGTCCGTAACGTGGAATTCCAGCTTCGTCTGTAAATCCATTAATTTGTTCTATAGTAGCTCCATCAAAAATAGGTGTTGCATACTTGCGACCTAATTTTTGACCTGCCCAACCAAGTACCGTTTCGTAAATTTGACCAATGTTCATACGAGATGGTACACCAAGTGGGTTAAGTACGATATCTACAGGAGTACCATCGTCTAAGAATGGCATATCTTCTTGGCGAACTATACGTGCAACAATACCTTTGTTACCGTGACGTCCTGCCATTTTATCTCCTACTTTAAGTTTACGTTTCTTAGCAATATAAATTTTTGCTAATTTAATAATACCAGATGGTAACTCGTCACCAACAGATATTGTAAACTTCTCGCGACGTAATGCCCCTTGTAAGTCGTTTTCTTTAATTTTATAGTTGTGAATTAAATCGGCAACTAATTTATTTGTATGGTCGTCTGTTGTCCATTTTCCAGATACTAAATGCGCATAATCATCAACAGCATTTAACATTTTTAATGTAAACTTTTTACCTTTTGGTAATACTTCTTCGCCAAGGTCGTTAAAGATACCCTGTGCTGTTTTACCATTAACAATATTGAATAATTTTTCGATTAAGATATCTTTTAACTCATCAAATTTTCTATCGTATTTTGATTCTAGTGCTAAAATATCATCTTTATCTTGCGCTCTTTTACGCTTATCTTTTACGGCTCTGGCAAATAATTTCTTTTCTATAACAACACCGTGTAAAGAAGGAGATGCTTTTAATGAGGCATCTTTTACATCGCCTGCTTTGTCTCCAAAAATGGCACGTAATAATTTTTCTTCTGGTGTTGGGTCTGATTCTCCTTTAGGTGTAATTTTACCTATAAGTATATCGCCAGGTTTAACCTCGGCTCCAATACGAATCATACCGTTTTCATCTAAATCCTTTGTAGCTTCTTCAGATACGTTAGGGATATCATTAGTTAACTCTTCGTTACCTAATTTTGTATCTCTTACTTCTAAAGAATACTCGTCAATATGAATAGATGTGAATATATCTTCTCTTACAACTTTTTCTGATATTACAATTGCATCCTCAAAGTTATAACCTTTCCAAGGCATGAAGGCTACTTTCATGTTACGACCTAATGCTAATTCTCCTTTTTGAGTTGCATAACCTTCACATAAAACTTGACCTTTAGTGACTTTATCGCCTTTAACTATAATAGGTTTAAGGTTGATAGAAGTTCCTTGGTTTGTTTTTCTATATTTTATTAACTGATATGTTTTTACATCCGAATCAAAACTTACTGCAGCCTCATCTTCTGTGCGCTCGTAGCGAATTTTAATTTCGTTAGCATCTACATAAAGTACTTCTCCTTCTCCTTCTGCATTAATTAATACTCTAGAGTCTGAAGCTACTTGACGTTCTAATCCTGTTCCAACTATAGGCGCGTCTACTCTTAATAAAGGTACCGCTTGACGCATCATGTTAGATCCCATTAATGCCCTGTTGGCATCATCATGTTCTAAGAATGGAATTAAAGATGCTGATATAGATGATATTTGATTAGGTGCCACATCGGTGTAATGTAACTCGCTAGGATCTATAACAGGGAAATCGCCCTCCATACGAGCAATAACCTTATCGTGTAAAATTTTACCATCGTTATCTACATTTACAGTGGCTTGAGCTATTAACTTAGCTTCTTCCTCTTCTGCACTTAAGTACGTTGGTTTGTTTTGTATATCTACAACACCATTAGTTACTTTTCTATAAGGCGTTTCTATAAAGCCCATTGGGTTTACTTTTGCATAAACCGATAGCGAAGATATTAAACCAATGTTTGGTCCCTCTGGTGTTTCAATAGGACATAAACGTCCGTAGTGTGTATAGTGAACATCACGAACCTCGAAACCAGCACGCTCTCTAGATAGACCACCAGGTCCTAGGGCTGATAAACGACGTTTATGAGTAATCTCGGCTAATGGATTGGTTTGATCCATAAATTGAGATAATTGGTTCGTACCAAAGAATGAATTAATTACAGACGATAAGGTCTTGGCATTAATTAAATCTATAGGCGTAAAAACTTCGTTATCACGAACATTCATACGTTCGCGAATAGTACGAGCCATACGGGCTAAACCAACACCAAATTGAGATGATAACTGCTCACCTACGGTACGAACACGACGGTTAGAAAGGTGATCAATATCATCAATCTCTGCTTTAGAGTTAATAAGCTCGATTAAATATTTTATAATCGTTATAATATCTTCTTTGGTAAGCACTTGCTTATCCATACCAATATCTAACTGTAATTTTTTATTCATTCTATAACGACCAACTTCTCCTAAAGAGTAACGTTGATCTGAAAAGAATAATTTATCTATAATACCACGTGCTGTCTCCTCATCTGGCGGCTCAGCATTACGTAGTTGTCTGTAAATATGTTCAACAGCTTCTTTTTCAGAATTTGTTGGATCTTTTTGAAGGGTATTATGAATAATAGCATAATCGCCTTGCTCTGTAGTTTCTTTATGTAAAAGAATTGTTTTTACATCGGCCTCAAGAATCTCTTCTACATTATCCTTATCTAAAACCGTATCACGGTCTAATACAATCTCGTTACGCTCTATAGAAACTACTTCTCCTGTATCTTCGTCTACAAAATCTTCATGCCATGTGTTTAACACACGTGCTGCTAATTTTCTTCCTAAATACTTTTTTAATCCAGATTTCGACACTTTAGCCTCTTCAGCTAAGTCAAAAATCTCTAAAATATCTTTATCTCGCTCAAATCCGATAGCACGGAAAAGCGTAGTAACTGGTAATTTTTTCTTTCTATCAATGTATGCATACATCACCTGGTTGATGTCTGTAGCAAATTCTATCCAAGATCCTTTAAAAGGAATAACACGTGCTGAGTATAACTTTGTTCCATTGGCATGAAAAGACTGTCCAAAAAACACACCTGGAGAACGGTGTAATTGAGAAACAACAACACGCTCTGCACCATTAATACAAAAAGTACCAGAAGGAGTCATGTAAGGTATAGTACCTAAATACACGTCTTGAACGATCGTTTCAAAATCTTCGTGTTCTGGATCGGTACAGTAAAGTTTTAATCTAGCCTTTAGTGGTACGCTGTA
Organism: uncultured Algibacter sp.; assembly: GCA_937936645.1. Lineage (GTDB taxonomy): Bacteria > Bacteroidota > Bacteroidia > Flavobacteriales > Flavobacteriaceae > Postechiella. Next base: position 4,949 of record CALHCQ010000112.1, on the reverse strand, counting down.
TGTAAGACCTCTTTCGATACACTCTTCTATGGCATATCTTGGAGGATCTACGAAGTAGTCTAAAAATTCTAAAACAAATTGATTACGAGAATCAGTTATTGGAAAGTTTTCCATGAAGGTGTTGTATAAACCTTCATCACCTCTTTCTTCAGATTTTGTTTCTAATTGGAAAAAATCCTGGAAGGATTTTATCTGGATATCCAAGAAATCTGGATACTCTGTTCTATTAATAATAGATGAGAAATTTAATCTTTCAGCTTGTGTTGATAACATCAATGGACGGAATTATGATTAAAAAAAATTAATAACGCGTATTAACTATTATATACGCAAAATGGTTTAGGTCTTAGAGTGCATACTCCAGACCTAAACCTTTGTGTTTTTGAGTTGTTAAGCTTACTTAAGCTCTACCTCTGCTCCTGCTTCTTCTAAAGATGCTTTTAAAGCTTCTGCTTCGTCTTTAGATACTGCTTCTTTAATTGCGCTTGGTACGTCATCAACTAAACCTTTAGCTTCTTTTAAACCTAAACCAGTTAATTCTTTAACTAATTTTACAACAGCTAGTTTAGAACCACCTGCAGCCTTTAAAATAACATCAAATTCAGTTTGTGCTTCTTCACCAGCACCACCAGCAGCAGGACCAGCAACAGCAACTGCAGCAGCAGCAGCAGGCTCGATACCATACTCGTCTTTTAATATAGTTGCTAACTCATTTACTTCTTTAACTGTAAGGTTAACTAATTGTTCTGCGAAATCTTTTAATTCTGCCATTTTTCTATCGTTTTAATAATTTTGTAATAATATATTTGTAATAAAGTGCGTACTATTTAATACTATCCTTCTTTTTCAGATAGTGTTTTAATGATACCTGCTATCGTGTTTCCACCAGATTTAAGTGCAGAAATAACATTTTTAGCTGGCGATTGTAATAATCCAACAATCTCTCCAATCAATTCTTCTTTAGATTTGATATCAACTAACATGTCAAGTTGCTCGTCACCAATGTATACAGACTCTTCAATAAAAGCTCCTTTTAATAAAGGCTTTTCTGATTTTTTTCTGAATGCTTTGATAACCTTTGCAGGCGCATTTCCTGTTTCAGAATACATAACAGAGGTGTTCCCTTTTAAGATAGAAGGTAAGTCTCCGAAATCTCTATCTGAAGCTTCCATTGCTTTCTCTAACAATGTGTTTTTAACTACAGCTAACTGGATATCTGCTTTAAAACAAGCACGACGTAAGTTAGACGTTGCAACAGCGTTTAATCCAGAAATGTCAGTTAAATAAACATTTGCATTATCAGCTAATTGTGCAGTTAATTCTTCAATTACTTGTGATTTTTCTTCTCTAGTCATAATAAAAGTTTTTAACTAATTAACCAATTTTAGTATCAACAGCGATACTTGGACTCATTGTAGAAGACATAAATACGCTTTTTACATAAGTACCTTTTGCAGCTGTTGGCTTTAATTTCATTAATGTTTGTAATAATTCGTTGGCATTACCAGCAATTTTGTCTGCGCTAAAAGACGCTTTTCCAATTGCAGCATGAACGATACCTGTTTTATCAACTTTGAAGTCAATTTTACCTGCTTTTACTTCTGTTACTGCTTTAGCAACATCCATAGTTACAGTTCCTGTCTTTGGGTTAGGCATTAAACCACGAGGACCTAATACACGTCCTAAAGGACCTAATTTACCCATAACACTAGGCATAGTAATAATTACGTCTACATCTGTCCAACCACTCTTGATTTTATCAAGGTACTCGTCTAGACCAACATAATCTGCTCCAGCAGCTTTAGCTTCTGCTTCTTTGTCTGGAGTTACTAATGCTAATACTTTCATATTTTTACCAGTACCGTGTGGAAGAGATACAACACCTCTTACCATTTGGTTAGCTTTTCTAGGATCTACTCCTAAACGCACAGCTAAATCTACTGAAGCGTCAAACTTTGTGTTGGTAATTTCTTTAATTAATGCCGATGCTTCTTCAACAGAATAAATTCTTCCTTTTTCTATTTTAGCTGAAGCTTCTTTTTGCTTTTTTGTTAATCTTGCCATTTTTTAATGTCTTTAATAGATTAAGATGGGAATTCCCCTGTTACAGTGATTCCCATAGATCTTGCTGTACCAGCTATCATTTTCATTGCAGATTGCAAAGTAAATGCGTTTAAATCTACCATTTTGTCTTCTGCGATAGTTTGAACTTGATCCCAAGACACTTTAGCTACTTTTTTTCGGTTTGGCTCTCCAGAACCCTTCTTCAACTTTGCTGCCTCTAGTAACTGTACTGCTGCAGGTGGAGTTTTAATTACAAAGTCAAATGATTTGTCTTTGTAAACAGAGATAACAACAGGTAATACTTTACCAGCCTTATCTTGGGTTCTAGCATTGAATTGCTTACAGAACTCCATGATGTTTACACCAGCGGCTCCTAAAGCGGGTCCAACCGGTGGCGATGGATTCGCAGCACCTCCCCGAACTTGTAACTTAACTACTTTACTTAATTCTTTTGCCATTTTAATAATTTGTTTTTTGACTATCCCTCTCATTGGAAGCGAAAGGTTCGTCTATCTTAATTGTAACAGTATTATACTTTTTCTACTTGCATGTAGCTTAATTCTAATGGTGTTTTTCTTCCAAAGATTTTTACCATTACTTCAAGCTTGCGCTTCTCTTCGTTAATGTTTTCTATAGTACCATCGAAGCCATTAAAAGGACCATCGATAACTTTTACAGTTTCTCCTTTTGTAAAAGGGATCACTACATTTACGGTTTCTTCTACAGATAACTCATCAACCTTACCTAACATTCTGTTTACTTCAGACTGTCTTAAAGGCACAGGATCGCCACCTTTTGTTTCACCTAAAAAACCTATAACATTAGTTACAGATCTTATAATGTGAGGTACTTCGCCTGTTAAATTAGCTTGTACCATAATATATCCAGGAAAGAACACTTTTTCTTTTTGTGTTTTTTTTCCGTTACGAATTTGAATCACTTTTTCTGTAGGCACCAATACTTGGTCTACATAATCTTGCATACCTAAACGCGCTATCTCGTTTTCTATGTATGTTTTAATTTTGTTTTCTTGACCACTTACAGCCCTAACAACATACCACTTTTTATCACTTACCTCAGGCATAATTTGTGTTTTTTATCCGTTAATAAACTGAAAATAAGTTGTAATGACTTTTCCAAAAACAGTGTCTATACCCCATATTGCTAGAGAGAATATAATTGAAAACACAGCAACTAAAATTGTTAAACTTTGAGACTCTGCCCATGTTGGCCAAGACACATTGTTTTTTAGTTCTCCAAACGATTCTTTTATATAATTTACTATTCCAGCCATTTATATTATGTTTTAAACAGCATAAAAAGCTCTTCTTAAAAAGGGAGCTTTTTATACTTTGTGTTCTGTGTGAAATGTTTTTAAATCATTTCTTTTTTTATTGCACGGGTTGAGAGACTCGAACTCCCGACACCTGGTTTTGGAGACCAGTGCTCTACCAACTGAGCTAAACCCGTAGATAAAATAAGGTATTACAATAAAGTAATACCTTATTTTTATATTAGAATATTATTCTATAATTTCAGTTACCTGTCCTGCACCTACTGTTCTACCACCTTCACGGATAGCGAAACGTAAACCTACATTCATTGCAATTGGTTGAATTAATTCAACGTGAATTGTTAAGTTATCTCCAGGCATAACCATCTCTACGCCATCAGGAAGAGCGATGTTACCAGTTACATCAGTTGTACGTACGTAGAACTGTGGACGGTAGTTATTGTGGAATGGTGTGTGACGACCACCTTCTTCTTTTTTAAGGATATAAACCTCTGCTTTAAACTTAGAGTGAGGTGTTACAGAACCTGGCTTACAGATTACCATACCTCTAGAGATTTGTGATTTTTCAATACCTCTTAATAAGATACCTGCATTATCACCAGCTTCACCTCTATCTAATATTTGACGGAACATTTCAATACCAGTAATAGTAGAAGTTAACTTCTCTGCACCCATACCAATAATCTCTACAGGATCTCCAGTGTTAGCTATACCAGTTTCAATACGACCAGTTGCAACAGTACCACGACCAGTAATAGAGAATACATCCTCGATAGGCATTAGGAAATCTTTATCTACCTCTCTTAATGGCTCTTCGATCCAATCATCACAAGCTTGCATTAATTCTAATACAGTATCAACCCACTTTTGTTCACCGTTAAGTGCACCTAAAGCCGATCCAGCAATTACAGGTCCATTATCTCCATCGTACTCGTAGAAAGATAATAAATCTCTAATTTCCATATCTACTAATTCAAGTAATTCTTCATCATCAACCATATCCACTTTGTTCATGAATACAACGATACGAGGAATACCTACCTGACGTCCTAATAATATGTGCTCACGAGTTTGTGGCATTGGTCCATCAGTAGCAGCAACTACTAATATAGCACCATCCATTTGTGCAGCACCAGTTACCATGTTCTTTACGTAATCGGCGTGACCTGGACAGTCAACGTGTGCGTAGTGACGGTTAGCTGTAGCGTACTCTACGTGAGACGTGTTAATTGTTATACCTCTTTCTTTTTCTTCAGGAGCGTTATCAATTTGATCGAAATCTCTTGCTTCTGATAAACCTGCATCAGCTAATACTTTAGTAATAGCAGCAGTTAAAGTTGTTTTACCGTGATCTACGTGTCCAATTGTACCAATGTTTAAGTGTGGTTTTGAACGATCGAAAGTTGCCTTTGCCATGTTTTAAAATAATTTAATCTTAGTTATATAATATTTTTATCTAATTCTTCTCAGACTTAATAGAGCCAATGACGAGAATTGAACTCGTGACCTCTTCCTTACCAAGGAAACGCTCTACCCCTGAGCTACACCGGCATATCGCATTACGCTTTAGTTTACCTGAGCAGGATTTTTT
>CALHCQ010000111.1 GCA_937936645.1 uncultured Algibacter sp. | reverse complement strand
GGCAGGAGGAAATTTATCCCCAAGACAGAAGATGATTAACTTGATGTATTTAATATTTATATCAATGTTAGCATTAAACATGTCGAAAGAAGTATTATCTGCATTCGGATTAATGAATGAAAAGTTAGATGAGTCTAATGTTGCTGCAGAAACAAGAATAAAAAATTTCGTAGATAACTTAGAATTAAAAGCAGAAGAACAACCAGAAAAATATGGTGATCTTAAAACTAAGGCTGAGAAGGTAGATGTTTTGGCACATGATCTTGACATGTATATAGAAGATCTAAAAACTAAAATGACTACAAAGTTAGACGATAAAAAAGATTATGAAGTTATGGATAAGGGTGATTTCTTAGATCAAAACTTCTTTATTGGCGACAAACTTAAACCAGAAGGACAAGAGTTTTTAGATAAATTAGCAGCTTTTAGAAATGGTGTATCTGAAATTTTAGCAGATCAAAAAGGAATGGAATCTGTAGTTGCTGATGTGAATACAAAATTTAGTACAGATAAAGTTACCAACAGAGATGGTATTGAGCAAGATTGGTTAGATTATCATTACAAAGGATTTCCTCTAGTAGCATCCTTAACAAAGCTAACATCTTTACAAGCTGATATCAAAACTACAGAATCTGAAATTTTATCTAATATGCTCCAAGGAACACAAGCTAGTCAGTTATCTATGACTAACTACACGACTTTAATGGAAACATCTAAATCAGCATATTTTAATGGTCAAAAGTTTGATGGCCAAATTGTATTAGGACGTAAAGATAGTTCCACAAAACCAAGTAAGGTAGAATTAACATTAGATGGTAGAAAATTATCTCCAAGTCAGTATACCATCGAAGACGGTAAAGTGAAATTAAACATAGGTACTGGTGGAGTAGGTGAGCACAGAATCGAAGGTAACTTGTTTTTTCTTCAAGACGGAGAAGAAATTCCGGTTCCTGTTAAATCTACTTTTGCAACTATAGGAAGACCAAAATCTGCAACTATATCTGCCGATAAAATGAATGTTGTTTACAGAGGTGTAAAAAACCCTATGACCATTTCTTTTGCAGGTATCTCAAATAACAAGGTAACTGCAAGTGCGCAAGGTTTATCAAGAAAATCAGGTAGTAACTATGTTATGGATGCAACAAAAATTTCAGGTAGAGAGGTTACTATTAATGTAACAGGTACATTGCCAGATGGTGGCGGAAAAGTAACAGATAACGCTAAGTTTAGAATTAAAGATTTACCAAAACCAACGGGTACTATTAGAGGTGAAGATGGTTCTGTAAAAATGCAACGTAACAGTTTGGCAATATCTACTGTTGGAGCTAAGTTTGAAGATTTTGATTTCGAATTACCATTACGCGTTACAGGATTTAAATTTAAAGTACCAGGCCAACCTACTGTTAAAGTTAGTGGTAATAAATTAGATAGTAGAGCCAAAGGTGTATTACGCAAAGCTAAAAGAGGTTCTGCTATCCAGATATTTGATATTAAAGCAAAAGCAAGTGGAGTAAGTGTCATACTAAAAAAAGTATCACCAATTATTATAGAGTTATCTAATTAGTATTTTTCTTTAGCACTTAGTATACTAATAATCAATATATCATATTCCTAATTAATTAAATATAAGATAAATGAGTTTTAAAAGTTTAATATTAGTTTTCACAGCTTTTCTTACGGTTTCAAATGTTTTTGCACAAAATATATTAAACCAAACTGATCCCCAAAAAATGGGATTAAGAACAGAGGACCAAAAAAGTATTGATAATGATAAACCTTTAGAATATGGATATGTTGATGATAGAGATATCCTTTTTTCTAAAATGACATGGGAAAAAGTTATATTAGATGAACGTATTAATTTTCCATTATATTATCCTATTGATACTAACAATATTGGTAATGATAGACGCTCACTTTACGATGTTCTTATAAAAAACATTAAAAGTGGAAAAATAAAGAATTTGTATGATGATTCTTATTTTACTACGAAGCGTACTTTAAAAGACATTGAAGCTTCATTAGTTAAAGTTGATACCACAGAATATGGAATAGAGCAATTAAATGCTGGTGAACAATTATCAGCTGAGTATATTGATAGAAGGGATATTACTTCTGCTGATATCAGAGAATATCATATAAAGGGATTATGGTACTTTGACAAGCGTCAAGCTGAAATGAAGTATAGATTGTTAGCCTTAGCTCCTGTTGCTGCTGATGTAAATTTTTTAGATGAAGAAACACCAGATTTAGTACCTCTTTTTTGGGTTTATTTTCCAGATGCTAGAGAAGCACTTCATGAGGCGAAGTCTTTTAACGATCAAAACAGTTCTATGCCTTTTTCTTTTGATCATATACTTAATTCTAGACGTTTTAATGGTTATATTTTTAAAGAGGAAAATGTACAGGGAGATAGGAAAATAAATGAATACATAACAGAAAATGCCTTGATGCAATTATTAGAATCTGAAAGGATTAAAGATAAAATTAGAGATTTCGAATTAGATATGTGGACATACTAATTTTAAGTGCTAATAACAAAACAAAAACACTCACATTTTTATGTGGGTGTTTTTTGTTTTACAACCTATTATCTTTAAGATAATAATTAAATTTGTACCTATGGAGAAGGTCGATTATATTATAGTAGGTTGTGGTTTAGCGGGTATTAGTTTCTGCGAACAATTAAAAGCTAATAATAAAACATTTGTCGTTTACGATGATAAATCTCAACTGTCATCTACTGTTGCAGGTGGGTTATATAATCCGGTAGTACTAAAACGTTTTACTGCGGTATGGAAAAGCGAAGAGCAACTCGCTTTAGCCTTGCCTATGTACAAGGCTATAGAAGAAGAGCTTCATGTTAAAATAGACTATAAAGTACCTGTTTATAGAAAATTTGCTTCTTTAGAGGAGCAAAATGACTGGTTTGCAGCTTCAGACAAACCAAGATTATCATCATACCTTTCCACAAAATTGATACCCAATACGAACTCTTTTTTAAATGCTAATTATGGTTTTGGTGAAGTTTTAGGCACTGGACGGTTAGATGTAGCAACACTTATTAATGCCTATAAAAAAGATTTAAAATCAAAAAATAGACTCAAGGAAGAAGCCTTTTTGTATGAAAATCTAGTCACTAATTTAGAAGGTGTTCAATACAATAACATTTCAGCAAAACATATTGTATTCTGTGAAGGTTTTGGATATAAAAAAAATATATATTTCGATAATTTTCCCCTTGTAGCAACTAAGGGTGAACTTCTAAAAATTCATGCGCCACTTTTAAAAATTGACTATGTTGTTAAAGGCCCAGTTTTTATTATTCCTTTACAAGACGATATATATTATGTAGGTGCTACTTATAATAGCAAGGATACGACACCAGGTGTTACAGAAGAAGCTAAAATGAGCCTTTTAGAGAAATTGGATACAATGATAAATACTAGCTTTACGGTTGTAGATCAACGTGCAGGAATAAGACCTACAGTTAAAGATAGACGCCCTCTTGTTGGTTTACACCCTATAAATAATAATATGTATGTACTAAACGGTTTAGGTACTCGTGGTGTCATGATAGCCCCTTATATTGCAAAAAAGTTATACGCGTTTATAGAAGAAGGTGCAGCTTTAGATCCAGAAATAGACATTAGAAGATTTAAAGTTTTTAAAAATAAGTAGGCAACCAATTTTAGCCAACTTTCTTATCATAATGGATAAATAAATTAATCCATATATTTCTAGACAACCTCAATATTATCGGTAAGCTAACTATAAGTGTTACTACTATTGCTGCAAAAATATGGTGTATACTACCATTAAAAACAAAATGTGTTATTATAAAAGCTGCTGTGGCAAAAGCAATACCTACACCATAACTCACGTACATGGCTCCATAAAAAAACGATGGTTCCATTTTATATTTTGTATTGCAAAAACTACAATTTTCTTGCATTTCTAAAGTCGTTAATAACTTATATGGGTTTTTTACAGTGTACATAGATTCTTTGTGGCACTTAGGGCAAGTGCCTGTAAAAATGCTATATATCTTGTATCCTTTTTTAAACATATAATTTAATGTACTTTTGCGACTTAGTTTGTTTTTGTTAAGTACCACAAAAATAAGTTTTATTAATTAGTAGTTTGTAATTTAAGTTGTATTTCTATGATGAACATCCATAATTTATCGATCTCTTTTCAAGGCGAATACCTATTCGAGGATATCACTTTTAGACTGGGTAATGGAGACCGTGTTGGTTTAATTGGTAAAAATGGAGCAGGTAAGTCTACCATGCTTAAAATACTATCTAAAGAAATCGAACCAGATACTGGCGAAATTGCTAGCGATAAAGATCTTAAAATAGGTTTCTTAAAACAAGATATCGATTTTATTTTAGGACGTACTGTACTAGAAGAGTCTTACGAAGCTTTTACAGAAATTAAAGCGCTAGAGTCTAAAATGAACGATATTAATACACAATTGGCAGAGCGTACAGATTACGAAAGTGAAGCTTACAACCAATTGATGATAGATATAAATGATTTACAGCATCAATACGAAATTCTTGGAGGGTATAATTATCAAGGGGATACCGAAAAAATACTTCAAGGTCTTGGTTTTAAACGTGAAGATTTTAATAAACTAACCGATACCTTTTCTGGAGGGTGGCGCATGCGTATAGAGCTTGCCAAATTATTACTTCAAAACAACGATATTTTGTTATTAGATGAGCCTACCAACCACTTAGATATAGAATCTATTATTTGGTTAGAGCACTTTTTAAAACAATATACAGGTGCCGTAGCTATTGTATCGCACGATAAAATGTTTTTAGATAATGTTACCAATCGTACTATAGAAATTTCTTTGGGTCGTATTTACGACTACCCAAAACCTTATACCAAGTATTTAGTATTAAGAGAGGAATTACGAACGCAGCAATTAGCGTCGCAAAAAAATCAGCAAAAACAAATAGAGCAAACCGAAAAGCTTATAGAAAAATTTAGAGCAAAGGCATCTAAGGCTACTATGGCACAATCGCTAATAAAAAAGCTCGATAAAATAGATAGAATTGAGGTCGATGAGGACGATAATAGTGTTATGACACTTAACTTCCCCATATCTGTAACACCAGGAAAGATTATTATAGAAGCAAATTCGGTTTCTAAAAGTTATGGAGATAATCATGTTTTACAGGGTGTAGATTTGCTTGTAGAACGTAATAGTAAAACCGCTTTTGTAGGACAAAATGGGCAAGGAAAATCGACCTTAGCAAAAATTATTGTTGGCGATTTAGAATGTGACGGAGATTTAAAGTTAGGCCACAATGTACAAATAGGTTATTTTGCCCAAAATCAAGCAGAGTATCTAGACGGAAATAAAACCGTGTACGATACGATGGTCGATGCAGCCAACGAAACTAACCGAAGTAAGGTGCGAGATATTTTAGGCTCCTTTTTATTTCGAGGTGATGAAGTCGATAAGTATGTGCGTGTTTTGTCTGGAGGCGAGAGAAACCGTTTAGCATTAGCAAAGTTAATGCTACAGCCGTTTAATGTTTTGGTTATGGATGAGCCTACCAATCACTTAGATATTAAATCTAAAAACGTTTTAAAAGATGCTCTTAATAGGTTTGAAGGAACTTTGATATTAGTGTCTCACGATAGAGATTTTTTACAAGGGTTAACCAAAAATGTGTACGAATTTAAAGATCATAAAATAAAAGAATATTTAGGCGATATTGATTATTACTTAGAAGAGCGTAAGGTTGAAAACCTGCGTGAAGTAGAAAAAAGAACCGTTACAAAAACAGAACAACCTAAAGAAAAGAAACAACACTCTTACCAAGAACAGAAAAAGTTAAAATCTTTAAATAATAAATTAAGTAATATTGAGTCTAAAATAAACCAAATAGAAAAGGAAATTAAGGACGACGATGTAGCGTTAGAAACAAATTATGACGCCACAGTTGCCGATAAAACTTTTTTTGAGCAGTACGAGGCTAAAAAGCAAAAACTTAAAGATTTAATGCAAGATTGGGAAGATGTAGAATTTCAATTAGAAGCGTTATCGTAATGTATATAATTAGCGCTTAATTATTATGTTAAACGTATACTTAAATACCTTTATTTAGTTTTTTATCTGTCTTAGCCTTCGTAATTTTGGTATCATCATCAAAAACAAAAGAATGCGTAAGATTATATTATCATTACTAGGAATTTTACTTGTAGGTTTCGCTGTTTTTTTTTCAAAAAAATTAATAGCAGATAGACATAAACCAAAACCTGTTAAAGAGAAAGTTGTAAAAACTGTTTTTGTAGATACTGTAAAAAACACCCGCGTAAAAATTATTGTACCTGCTAATGGTCGTTTAGAAGCTAAACGTCGTGTTGCTATTTATGCCGAAGTACAAGGTGTTTTTAAATCGGGTTCTAAATTATACAAACCAGGGCAAACGTATAAAAAAGGGCAGGTTTTAATAGCTGTAAATGCTCAAGAGTTTTATGCTTCTGTACAAGTTGCTAAAAGTAATTTCTACAATGCTATTGCTGCTATTATGCCAGACTTACGGTTAGATTTTCCAGAAGTTTTCCCTAAGTGGCAACGCTACTTAAACAGTATAGATTTAAATAAAAGTATTCCAAAATTACCAGAAACAACTACAGATAAAGAAAAATATTTTATATCTGGTAGACAAATTGTATCTACATACTACCATGTAAAAAATTTAGAGCAACGTTTGTTAAAATACACAATAAAAGCACCGTTTAGTGGTATTTTAACCGAAGCTCTTGTCACTCAAGGCGATTTAATTAGACCAGGACAAAAATTGGGTACACTAATAAATCCTTCTGTCTATGAAATGGAAGTTGCTTTAAGCGAAAATGACGCAAAGGTTTTAAAAGTTGGCGAGGTTGTAAACTTAAATAACCTAGATAATACTGCGCAATATAAGGGTGTGGTAACACGAATAAACGGAAGTTTAGACGCAAGTACACAAACGGTATCGGCATACATAGACGTTAAAGACCCCAATTTAAAAGAAGGCATATATCTCGAGGCTAACTTAAACGCTAGTAGCATAGAAAATGCCATACAAATAAACCGAAGCTTATTAACCGAGGCAAAAGAAATTTTTGTTGTTAAAGACAGTGTTTTAGACGTCTTAAAAGTAAACCCCGTCTATTACTCTAAAACTAAAGTGGTTATTAAAAATATACCAAACGGTACCATAATATTAAAAAAGAACATTCCAGGAGCTTATGCAGGTATGTTGGTTAAACCTTTAAAACAAGATGCTAAATAATGAGAAAATTAATTAGCTATTTTATAAAGTACCACGTTGCTGTAAATGTATTTCTTCTGGCTTTTTTAGCATTTGGTATTATTGGAATTCGAGGTTTAAAATCATCTTTTTTTCCATTAATAGAATCTAAAATTGTAAATATTTCTATTGTCTATCCAGGCGCATCACCTCAAGAAATAGAAGAAGGCGTAGTATTAAAAATAGAAGATAATTTAAAAGGTCTTAAAGGCGTAGACCGCATTACCTCGACATCTAAAGAAAATAGTGGCTTAATAACAGTAGAGATTAAGAAGGATGAAAATATAGATTTCATGCTTTTAGAAATTAAAAATGCTGTAGATCGCGTACCGTCTTTTCCTGTTGGAATGGAGCCTTTAATTGTAGCCAAACGGGAAGAAGTTAGGCAAACTATTTCGTTTGCTTTAAGTGGTAAAGCAGTGCCTTTGCATACGCTTAAAGCAATAGCTAGGCAGGTAGAAAACGATTTAAGAGCCATAGATGGAATATCTAAAATAGACATAAAAGGCTACCCCGAAGAAGAAATTGAGATTGCTGTTAATCAAGAGCGTCTTTTAGCTTTTAATTTAACTTTTAATGATATAGCTACTGCCGTAAGTGGCACCAATATTTTAGCAACAGGTGGAAATATTAAAACCGATACAGAGGCTTTTTTAATTCGTGCAAATAATAGAGCTTATTATGGCCGCGAACTGTCTAACATAGTTGTTAAAGCATCACAAAATGGCAAAGTAGTTCGTTTAAAAGATGTGGCTACCATTAAAGATCGATTTTCCGAAACCCCAAATGCGACTTTTTTTAATAAAGAATTAGCTGTAAATATAACCGTAACAAGTACCAATAACGAAGATTTAATATCTGCAGCAACAAAGGTTAAAGCTTATATTAAAGCTTATAACGATAGCCATAATAACATACATATTAGTGTGGTAAAAGATTTGTCTATTACCTTAGAACAACGCACACAATTATTAACCGAAAATGCTATTGTAGGTATTCTTTTAGTACTTATTTTCTTGTCTTTATTTTTAAATATTCGTTTAGCTTTTTGGGTTGCATTGGGCTTACCGGTTTCCTTTTTAGGTATGTTTATTTTTGCAGGTCATTTTGATGTAACTATTAATGTGTTATCGTTATTCGGCATGATCATAGTAATAGGTATATTAGTAGACGATGGTATTGTTATAGCAGAAAACATCTATCAGCATTACGAAAAAGGAAAATCTCCAAAACAAGCCGCTATAGATGGTACTTTAGAGGTTATTCCTCCTGTAGTATCTGCCATTATTACAACCTTATTAGCTTTTTCGTTATTTTTGTTTTTAGATAGTAGAATAGGTGACTTTTTTAGCGAAGTATCTGTAGTTGTTATTCTTACATTGGTGGTTTCCTTAATAGAAGCCTTAGTTATACTACCAGCACATTTAGCGCACTCTAAAGCATTAATGCAAAATAAAGAAGCCACAACAGGTTCTAAAGTAAAACAGTTTTTTTCTAAAATGCGTGTTTTAAATAGGCTAGGCGATACCTTTATGGCCTTTTTAAGAGACAAGATTTATAGTCCTGTTTTGCATATTGTTTTAAAGTATAAAGTGTTTTCTTTTGGTGTTTTCTTGGGTTTACTAATTATAACATTTGGATCTATAGGTGGTGGCATTATTCGCGTAACATTATTTCCATCTATAGCCAGCGATACGGTTTCTGTAACATTGGATATGCCTAATGGTACCGATGTTAAAATTACAGATTCTATTATTTCTATGATAGAAGATAAATCATATTTAGTAAATAAAGAGTTAACCAATACCTATTTAAAAGGGACAAATAAAGTACTGTTCGAGAATACGATATTACAACTAAACAGCGAATCTAGTGCCAAGTTAATAATTAATATGTTACCTGGCGAAGAACGTCCCGACGCTATAAATGCAAGGTTGGTTGCTAATAAATTAAGAAAAGCAGTGGGGCCTGTTGTTGGTGTTGATCGTTTAATTTTTGGGTCTGGCGGTAATTTTGGCGGTAGCCCAGTATCGGTCTCTTTACTTAGTAATAATATAAAAGAATTAAAAGCAGCCAAATTAGAACTGAAAGAAACATTAAAAACGAATCCGTTATTAAAGGATGTAGAAGATAATGACCCTGCAGGAATAAAAGAAATCCGTTTAGAATTAAAAGAAAGTGCCTACCTATTGGGCTTAAACCTAAGGACTGTTATGCGCCAAATACGTGCCGGTTTTTTTGGTGTTCAAGCTCAACGTTTTCAGCGAGGTCAAGACGAGATAAAAGTTTGGGTGCGCTACAACCGAGATAATAGAGCATCTATAAATAACTTAGATGCCATGCGTATTGTGACACCCTCTGGGCAGCGCGTTACCGTTAAAGATATTGCAAGTTATACTATTGCCCGAGGCGATGTGTCTATAAACCACTTAGAAGGGCAACGCGAAATTAGGGTGTCTGCCGATTTAAAAGACCCAGGCACCAGTGCTACCGATATTTTAAGTGATTTAAAACAAGAAATTATCCCTAATATTCAGTCTAAATACCCAACTATAACAGCCTCTTTCGAAGGTCAAAACCGAGAAGCTTCAAAATTATCAAGTTCTTTAGTTCGTTCGGGTATTCCAATTTTATTGCTCATATACATTACAATTGCATTTACATTTAGAAGCTACAGCCAACCCATATTACTACTTTTACTCATACCATTTAGCTTAACTGCCGTTGCTTGGGGGCACTGGTTATTAGGATTTCCTGTTAATGTTTTATCGCTTTTAGGTATTGTAGCGTTGGTAGGTATTATGGTTAACGATGGCCTTGTTTTAATAGGTAGGTTTAATACTAATTTAAAAGAAGGACTACCATTTAATACAGCGCTTTTAGAAGCTGGTAAGTCTAGATTTAGAGCTATATTTTTAACATCTTTAACAACTATAGCAGGCTTAGCTCCTTTGTTACTTGAAAAAAGTAGACAAGCACAGTTTTTAAAACCCATGGCTATATCTATTTCCTTTGGAATCGCTTACGCAACCATATTAACACTTCTTGTTTTACCCTTATTTTTATCCTTTAGTAACAGTATAAAGAAAAACGTAAAGTGGCTAATAACAGGAAAAAAAATAACTAAAGAAGAGGTAGAACGTGCCATAATAGAACAAAAGGAAAATTATGAAGATTAATATTTTTTGTTTCATCATTTTAATTTCGGCTCAAAGCCTATTAAGAGCTCAAAATAATCCTGTTTTAACAGCAAAGCAAGCCGTAGAACTAGCCTTAGAGAATAATTATGGTATTAAAATAGCAAACACTAATGTGGCCGAAGCAAAAAATAATGTCACTATTTTAAATTCTGGATACTTACCAAGTCTTACAGCTAATGCGGGTGCAAATTTTAATATAGACAATACAGAAGCAGAATTCTCTAACGGTAATGTAACGGTATTAGACGCTGCAGAAAGCTCGCGTTATAATGCCTCGGTAGATTTAAATTATACTATTTTTGACGGTTTAGGTCGCGCTTACAATTATAAAGCACTAAAAGAAAGCCATAAACTTAGTAAGTTACAAGCGCGTGAAACTATAGAACAAACCATTTTACAACTCTTTACGGTGTATTATAGTTTGGCTCAAGCCGAAGAAAATACAGCCGCTACCGTAAAAACACTAAATTTATCTAAGCAAAGATTAGTACGTGCGCAATATCAATTCAATTACGGTCAAAATACTAAATTAGAAGTGCTCAATGCTCAAGTCGACATTAATAACGATAGTATTGTTTTGATGAACTCTAAACAACAACTAAATAATTTTAAACGCGACTTAAACTTTGTATTAGGACAGGTTATTGATAGAAAAATTAAAGTAGATACAAGTATAACTTTAAATGCACTATATAATAAGGAAACACTTTTACAAAAGGCTTTAGAGAATAATACGAGCTTACTTCAAATTAATAAAAATATAGATATTTCTAGCTTAAGCCTAAAACGTACTAAATCTGCTTATTTGCCAAC
>CALHCQ010000110.1 GCA_937936645.1 uncultured Algibacter sp. | reverse complement strand
AAAGCTTTCAAACAATTCTAGACCGCTTTTTCCGTTATCAGCGCATTTTACTTGATAACCAAGGTCTGTTAAATGTTTTTCTAAGGATAAAAGAATTAATTGTTGATCGTCTATGGCTAAAATTTTTATCATAATGTAGGTGAATTTGGGGCTTTGCTATTTAGTTTAAAAATTTTATTTTTAAAAGGGTACCATTTAACACGTAAACCTATCTCGTTATAGGTAAATCCAGCGGCTGTTGTAGAGGCTATATTACTTCGTGTGGTGTACATATTAAATAATATTCTAGGCGTAAATTTGTAACCTAGTTTACCTTGTATGCGGTATGTGTTTTGTTGGGTAGTATTATTAATATATTGTAACCCAATGGCTGTTGTAAGCTCGTAAAACCACGACTTGTTTTTTGCACTATTTTCGTTTTTAATGATATTTATAAAAACCTCTAAAGCATTAAATTTCTGCGGACTAAAATATAGGTTTGGCACCTGGTTTTTAAAACCAATATACTGGTAATTAAGTCCTGTTTTTAAAAGGGGTTTACTAAGTAAGTTATAATAAAGGGATGTAAAAAATAATTGACGTACGTTTTTGTCGTTTTGAAATGTGTAAAAGTATTGTGTATACCAACCCAAGTTAAAGTTTGTCGCTATATTAAAGTTTGTAAATAAATGATTCATTACAATTTGCCTATTAAGCAAATCGGCATTAAAATCTTGTACTTCGCTTTTAAATCCAACATCTAAAAGACTTAGCTTAAACGGTACAATATTTAGTATGGTTTGGTTTGTAAATTGTGCGTAATTATTTGTTAGTGTGTTAACACCTGTTACACCCACTAAAGATGTTAAATAAATATTATTTTTAATTTGATATTTAGCTCCCAATTGTAATTGGTTAGATTTTGCGTTACTATTTGTTATTTTATTATCTGTTATTCTATAACCATAGCTGCCAAGCCAACTAAACTTTGTTGAGGTTGGTAGGTTAATTTTTGTATTAATTGCATAAGCTTTGTTGTTTCCGTTATCGAAAGAGTAATAGGTTTTTGCTTCTGTAAACGGAGTGAATTTTTTATCTAATTTATCTATAAACCTTAAAGCATCTTTTTGGTTATTATAAAATGATAATGTTTTATTTGCTGCTTGATAAGCTAAATCGTGTTTTCCTAATGCTTTTAATGCATTGGCTTTTCCTAAATTACCGTCAAACGAGCTGGAGTCTGTAATTAAAACTTTATTGTAGTCTTCAATACTTTTCTTAAAATTACTTGTGTACGTATTATATGTTGCCCGTAAAGTAATTGGCCAGTTTTTATTAGGATGTTTTGTGGCTAGCGAATCTATAAGTAAGCGAGCTTGTTTATATTTTTTATTCCAAATTAGTGTTTGTATGTAACGCGTAACAGTTTCTTGTTTTAAAAGATTAGAGGAGTTGCTTTTTAATGTGTTAATAGCTGTTTTACTGTAGGCAAAAGCTTTTTTATTATGACTATCTATATGTTCTACAAGAGCTAACCCATTTAATGCTGTTAATTTATAGTTTTCAAGACTTAAAAGGTTTAAATAAACCAATTTTGCTTTTTTTGTTTCATTAGTAATTAAATATAAATTGGCTAAGCTTTTAAGTAAATCTATATCGTTATTAAAAATTTCTAAGCCCTGTTTTAAGGTTTTTTCTGAATTTGTATAGTCTTCTTTTTTTTGTTCTTTATAGGCTTTACCTAGGTATATGTATTTTTTTGTGTTTAAAGCATTATTATTACCAGGTTTTATTTTTAAAGCCTCATTAATGTAATGTAAAGCTTTAGTATTCATGTTAAGGTTGGATAATGTATTAGCATAACCCAATAAAGCATTAAATGAATTAGGATTTGTTTTTACTAAATTTAGATAGAATGCTTCTGCTTCTAAAAAACTTTTATTCCAAAGTAAACCTTCTGCATAATTTAGTTTTACTTCTAAATCATCAGGATTATTTTCTAATAATTCACTAAATACATATAGTGCTTTTTTAGATTGACCTTGAAGACCTATAGCACGCCCGTAACAAATTTTAGCTGTTTTATTATTAGGGTGTTTTTTAAGTATATTTTTAAAAAAAATGCTAGCTTCTAAATATTTGCCTGCTTCTAAACTATTAAAACCAGCTTGCATGTTTTGAGCAAAGTTTTTTGCGGTTAAAAGAAAGAATATTATAAATATTATAGATTTTTTTAACATGTTGTAAATAAAAAATAATAATAGTTGTAACGAAAATAAATTATGAAAGAAATATACTGTTATTTATTTTTATATTCGTGCATTATGTGTTATTTTAAAGATTAAATAATACAAATGTAAGATTTTGATTATTAAAAACACCTATGACTATAAAAATACTAACATACAGTATAAAATTAAAACCAGAACAGCTGTTTATGTTAAGTGTGCTAATAGTTAATGCAGGAAACTATTTTTATAATTTAATATTAGGAAGAATACTAGGTCCAAAACAATTTGCTGATGCAGCAATTATTATAACTTTTCTTTTGGTTTTATCATTTATAGCAATGACTTTTCAATTGGTTACAGCAAAGTTTGCTGTTTTATTAGATCTAGAAGTTTTTAAGAGTTTTGTAATCAAGATGTATAAAAATTCTTTTTTTGTTGGCACGGGTTTGGGTTTGTTAATCATATGTTTTTCAAAACAATTGCAAAGTATTTTTAATACGAGCTCGTCACACATGTTTGTTGTTTTTGGATTAGGAGTACCATTGTATTTTTTAATGAGTGTAAACCGCGGTATATATCAAGGTAGAGAGGCATACAAACCGTTATCTATAACCTATCAAACCGAAATGGTTAGCCGTTTAGTAATTACTTTAATTTTAATTTTTAGCTTTAAATCATTGCCATATGCAAATCTTATTGCTTTGGGAGTTATTATCTCTTTCGTGTTTGGCTTGGTGCCATTTAATTTTAAAAGCTTAAAACAAAATAGTAAGGTTGTTTTAAATAATGAACACAAGAAAGC
>CALHCQ010000109.1 GCA_937936645.1 uncultured Algibacter sp. | reverse complement strand
GTGACCTCTTCCTTACCAAGGAAACGCTCTACCCCTGAGCTACACCGGCGTACTGTGTTTCAGGTTTAGCATTTAAAGTTGACAACTGTTAAGACCAATTACCTTAAATCTTTACAACTTGAAACTTCAAGTTTTGAGCGGGAGACCGGGTTCGAACCGGCGACATTCAGCTTGGAAGGCTGACGCTCTACCAACTGAGCTACTCCCGCAATTTTAAATCAATATTTCAATAAGGTCTGTAAAAGGTTTTACCAAGGGTGACCACATTCCAAACCTTCTAATTCTACCTTTCACCCTTCTTTTCCTACATTAGTCTTAAAACCAATGAAATTTAATAATGGATGCACGACAAAGCTTTAAAACCAATATTGGAAAGCTCCTGTGGGGAGAGCAGGATTCGAACCTGCGAAGACGTAGTCAGCAGATTTACAGTCTGCCCTCGTTGGCCGCTTGAGTATCTCCCCAATTAAACTTAATTTTTAGTATTTTAAAGAACTTGAGCCGATGGAGGGACTCGAACCCACGACCTGCTGATTACAAATCAGCTGCTCTAGCCAGCTGAGCTACATCGGCTTTTAATTCGCTTTGTCTTTTTTCAAAGAAAAAGCCCGCTATTTCTAACGGACTGCAAATGTATATATTTATTTAAATAATCAAAACTTTTTTTTGTTTTTTTTCTATAAATGTGCTCTTAATTTTTCTTTTCGCTTTTTTAGCTGTCTTTCTAAAGAAGAAATAGCTGTATCTACACCTTCTTCAAAAGTTTTACATTGCTTTTTTACAACAAAGCTATCTCCTGGCACACTTACTTTTGCTTCAAAAATTTTATTTTCTTTTCCACTTGTGTTTTCTACTTTTAAAAACACATCGGATTGTATTATCTTATCATAGAACATATCTAATTTATCCATTCGCTTCTGGAT
Source organism: uncultured Algibacter sp. (assembly GCA_937936645.1). Taxonomy (GTDB): domain Bacteria; phylum Bacteroidota; class Bacteroidia; order Flavobacteriales; family Flavobacteriaceae; genus Postechiella. The sequence goes on along the minus strand of CALHCQ010000109.1, from coordinate 20,036 downwards.
AAAGTCTAATAATTTTTGATCGGCATTAAAATTAACTGACTGTGTGTTCACTTTCATACTCTCTTTTTAATTTAGTTATACAAATAGGTCTAGGCTGTCTTATTTTTTGCTTCTAGGGTGCGCTTTTAATTGCACTTTTTTTAATTCGGCGATGCTATTATGGGTATAAACCTGGGTAGCAGCTAAACTAGAATGTCCTAAAAGCTCTTTTACAGCATTTAAATCTGCACCTTTATTTAGCAAATGTGTTGCAAATGAATGCCTTAAAATATGGGGGCTTCGTTTTACCTTTGCTGATGCTTCTCTAAAGTAATCATTTATTACTCGATAAACAAGTGTTTCGTATATTTTAATTCCTTTTTTTGTAAGAAACAAATACTCGTTATCTACAATATTATCTAAGGCTTCTCTTTTTATTAAGTAGTGCTTTGTAGTTTCTATTATCGAAGGTAGTAATGGTATAATACGCTCTTTATTACGCTTACCTAAAACTTTTATCGTTTTATTAGCCATGCTTATACTATTTAACTTTAATTCGGTTAACTCTATACGTCGTATACCTGTAGTATAAAATAGTTCTATTATAAATTTATTTCTAACACTCTCGTAATCGTCGTGAGAATTTAAGGCTTCCAAGACCGTTTCTATTTCTGTTTGAGAAAATGGTATTTGTACTTTTTTGTTTGTTTTTAATGCTTTATGCTTGGCTAATGGGTTTTTGGTAATATCACCTACTTTTAAAAGAAACTTGTAATAAGTATTTAAACTTGATATTTTTCTGTTTACAGTTCGGTTTGTTATGCCTTGCTCTACCATAGAAACAATCCAACTTCTAATTTGAGCATAATTAATAGCATCTATATTTGGTGTGTTATACGTTTTTAAAACAAAAAGAGAAAGAGCCTCTAAGTCTTTACTATAAGCTTTTATAGTAAGTTTAGAATAATTTTTCTCTAACAACAAATAGTCGGTAAATGCATTAAAAGCCATAAGCTATATTTTGTGGTTAAATTAAAAATATACACACCTAATATACAATAAATAGTATATAGCTTTGCATAAAAAAATCCCACTTAATAGTGGGATTTTTTTATATTCTGTAAAGTTTACATAAGCTCTACATCTCTTAAACCTTGTATGTATTGCGCTTTTTGTAATTGCGATCTGCGATTAATAGAGGGCTTGCTGTATTGCTTGCGGTTATTTAATTGCTTTTTAACACCAGTTTTATTAAACTTCTGCTTGTAACGCTTTAAAGTTCTCTCTATATTTTCTCCAGATTTAACTTCTATTATTAACATAATACCTTAACCTCCTTTCTTTTATATTTTTGCGGATGCAAATATAAAAAGTATTTTTAAAACTAGGTAGCCGGCTTATATTCTTTTTTATCAATAATCATTTTTGATAAAATTTCTCGTAATATTTCAGATGTTCCTCCTCCAATGGGTCCTAACCTACTATCGCGTAAAAGTCTTGCCATCGGGTAGTCTTCTATATAACCATACCCACCTAAAAACTGTAAACATTCGTAAATAACCTCATCTGCCATTTTGGTAGATTTAAGCTTAGACATTGTCGCTTCTTTTACAACATACTCGCCCTTATTTAATCTATAGGCTATAGCGTAGTTAAATTGCTTACACAACTCCATGTCCGCGTACAAATCGACAAACTTATGGCGTAATGCTTGAAACTTACTTAAAGGTCTACCAAATGCCTCACGCTCTGTCATGTATTGCCTAGCATAATCTAGAGCAAATTCGGCTCTTGCATGTGCATTTACACCCATTATAAGTCGCTCTAAAGCAAAATGCTGCATAATGTAACCAAAACCTTCATCTTGTTTGCCTAGAAGATTTTCTAGTGGTATTTTAACATTATCGAAAGCAATCTCGGCCGTATCGGAAGCTCTCCAACCTAGTTTGTCTAATTTTGTAGCACTTATACCTGCCGTATCTCTATCTACAACAAAAATACTCATACCCTTATTTCCTAATTCGGGCGTTGTTTTTGCTGCTACAACTAAGTAATCACTGTAAGCCCCATTAGTTATAAACGTTTTAGACCCATTTAATAAGTAATGGTCGTCTTTCTTTATAGCCGTAGTAAGCATGCCTGCTACATCGCTACCACCAGAGGGTTCCGAAATGCATAAACAGCCTATTTTATCTCCTGTAATACTTGGCACTAAATACTTTTGCTTTGTCGCTTCGTCGCCTTCGGCATTTAAGTGTGTCATGCCTAAATAAACATGTGCCCAGATGGCTGCAGCAAATCCACCTGAGTTTATTTTTTGAAGTTCTTCTTGAAGAATTACGGTGTAAAAAAGATCTAAATTTAAACCGCCGTAGGCTTCTGGATAGTTAATTCCAAAAAAACCCATATCTCCAAATTTTTTCCAAATAAAGCGTTCTATGGCCCCTGTTTTTTCCCATTTATCTATATGAGGAACCACTTCTTTTTTTAAAAAATCTTGTAAACTTTGTCTAAAAAGGTTATGCTCTTCTGTGAAGTACATATTAGTCATAAATACGTGTTTTATTCGATATACAAATATAATTCAATTATATCGAATTTATTAACAGGGAAGCCCTTAACTTTTGTTAATTCGGTTAAAGAAGTATACCCCTCACGAAGCGATCTATACTCTATTATATTTTTTGCAACTTCGTAGTCTATGTAACTTATATTTACCAACTGTTCTGTATTGGCTGTATTTAAATTTAGTTTGGTTATTTTTCTAGGCGTTTTAATTTCAAATCTATTATTAATACGTGTTATAAGTTCTGGGGTTAAACCATAAACAGCTTTTAATTCTTTATAAGATGCAAAACCACCCAAAACCTGGTCTCTATATTTAATAATACGGTTTGCAAAAACATCACCTATTCCAAAAACAGATTTAAGATCTTTTAAGGTCGCTTTATTTAAATCTTTCTTTACAATACTTTTTTTAGAATCTGCTTTTAAAATTTTAGTACTAAATTTCTTTTGTTTTTTAGATGCAACAACCCAGTCTGGGAATTTAAAAAGAGGTGCCATTTTGTGTAACAAAGTATCTGAAACTTGAGTAACTTCTTGAAATTGCTTTACAGAGTTAATCCATTTACCTTGTTTTCTATAAGCTAATAATCTATCTATTTCTTTAATACTCATTCCTAGTTTCGAACCTTTATAATCGGTTATAAAATTAGGATTGAAGGTGTATGGTTTAGGCTTATTAGCTTTTAGTTTTTCCAAACGTAAAGAATCAATGTCTTTGTTGTAGGCTTCAAGCACATCTGGGGCTATGGAAACATCTTCTGCAGGAAAGTCTACAAAAAAATAAACAAGCTGTAAAACAACACTAATAATTAGCAATAAAAAAATCCCACTTCGCTGTTTTTTTGAAAACAAAAAGTGGGATTTAAATTTATTCATCATTCTATTTATTTTTTTGTTTGATAGCCTATAGCACTTAAATAGCGATCTAATTCACCTCTTACCTTTGGCATTAATAACAATAAACCAATGATATTAGGAAAAACCATAGCAAAAATCATAGCGTCTGAAAAATCTATTACAGAGTTAAGACTCGATGATGCACCTACCACTATAAATAATAAAAATAATATTTTATATGATATATCAGCAGCACGGCTTTTTCCAAACAAATACTTCCAACCTTGTATGCCGTAATACGACCAAGATAACATGGTCGAGAATGCAAATAAGATAACAGCAATGGTTAATAATATTGAAAAATTTGGAATGGCCGAATCGAAAGCAACCGATGTTAAATCGACACCCCCTAAATGTTTTCCAGAGCCGTTCATAATTACATTATTTGCAGCATCTAGATTTGCATAATTAAATAAATTACTCTTAATATTTGTTATTACAATAACTAAGGCTGTCATGGTACAAATAACAACAGTATCTACAAAAGGGCCTATAGAGGCCACAATACCTTCGCTTGCAGGAAATTTAGTTTTTACTGCGGCATGTGCTATAGATGCCGAGCCTACACCAGCCTCGTTAGAAAAAGCTGCACGTTGAAATCCTACAATCATCACACCAACAATTCCTCCTAACATGGCATTATTTTGAAAAACACCTGTCCAGATTTGACCTAATGCTAAAGGCAACGCTGTAATATTCATTATTATAATAATTAAAGCGGCACCAACATACATTATACCCATAAAAGGTACTATTTTTTCTGTTACTTGGCCAATACGTTTTATACCGCCAATAATTACTATAGCTACTAAAATAGCCATAATAACGCCAAAAACAAAACCAGAATCTAGACCAAATAGTAATTTAAATTGGGCTGCTGCTTGGTTTGCTTGAAACATGTTTCCGCCACCAAAAGACCCACCAACAACAAATACGGCAAACATAAAAGCCAATACTTTACCTAAACCGCCTAAGTTTTTCTCGCTAAGTCCTTTTTTTAAATAATACATAGGCCCGCCATAAATTTTACCATCTGCACCTACCTCTCGATACTTAACACCCAAGGTTGCCTCTACTAGTTTTGTAGACATACCCAAAAAGCCCGCTAAAATCATCCAAAAAGTGGCTCCTGGCCCACCCACAGCTATAGCAACGGCCACACCTGCTATATTACCCAAACCTACTGTGGCAGATAAAGCTGCTGTTAGGGCTTGAAAATGTGTAACCTCTCCAACAACATCATCGGCTTTAGGACTTTCTAGTATGTTCCCGCCAGGCGTAGTATCGCCTGCTAGAGCATCTACACGACCACCGCTATAATCTATATCATCATAAACACCTTTAGTAGCCTTAATAGCAACACCTAAAAGTCTAATATTAGCAAACTTAAAATATAATGTAAAAAATAAAGCGCCCGACAAAAGCACGATAAGTACAATAGGCACTTGTTTTCCTGCAATAGCTATTGGAAAAAAAACAAAACCACTAACTGCCGATGCAAATGGTTTAAATTTGGCCTCTATGGCTTCATCCATCGACAATGTCTCTGCAAAAGTTAAAAACGGCATGAGTATAGCGCATAGGCTAAGTAAGTACTTTTTCATAAAATTAAATTAATTAGTGGTCGTTAGTTATTCTTTTTTTAAGATGTTAAGGTACTGAAATCATTTTTTATACTAGGTGACTATGCATTAATATTATACACCTCGTTTAAAACCTTTATTTGCTCTGGCCTACCTAAAACAATTAGTTTAGACTGTGGTGCCAATTCTAAATTAGCCTCTGGATTAACTATATATTCACCTTTTTCGTCTTTATACCCTATAATATTACATCCTGTTTTACGGCGTAAATCTAAATCTTTTATGGTAATAAGATCCTTGGTATAATGCAGCTTGTTTACAGGAACCTCTTCGATGTTTATATTAGATTTACCTACTATAGACAAATTATCTATAAACTCCATTAAACCAGGAACAACCACTAAAGAAGCCATATGGTCACCGCCTATTTTGTCTGGTAAAATAACATTGTTTGCGCCTGCTAATTTTAATTTTTTATAAGACGATTCGTGAGAAGCACGACTAATTATGTTTATACGACTGTTAAGTTGCCTTGTAGATAGTACAACAAACAAATTATCTGCATCACTTGGCAGAGCCGATATAAAACTAGAAGCCCGCTCTACCCCTGCTTGTAAAAGCACCTCATCGTCGTTGGCATTACCAATAATATAAGGCACATTATCTTGTTGTAAGCGTTGCTCCTTTTCTCTGTTTTTTTCTACAACAACAAACGCTTTATTATATGCTAAAAGCTTATTTACAGTTTGTTTTCCGTTTCTACCATAACCACACACCACAACGTGTCCTGAAAAAGATTCTATTTTTTTCTGCATTCTTTTATGTTTCAATTGTTCGATATGATCTTTACTTAAAATATACTCTGTTATAACAGATATGGCATAACCAACAATTACAACACTGGCAAATATTAAAAAGATAGTAAATATTTTTGATTGATTATCTAACGGTACAACTTCACCAAAGCCAACGGTAGTCATTGTAATAACCGTCATGTACAGAGCATCTACCCAAGAGTAACCAGAAATAAAGACATAACCAGATACTCCTATTATTAATATAGCAACCAATAAAAAGATGGCAGTATAAACTTTAGTTCTAAAAAATTTAATAACGGGATTCATACTATTTTAAAACTATGTCGATTAATTATAAACTATAAATCGAATACCGAAGAGCGCTTAGTATAGATAATATCTTTAATTCGCATCCAAAAGGCTAAAAACAAATACAATGCAAAACCAAACCCAACAGTAACAAAAGTTAAATACATAAAAGTTGTTCTAACTACTTTTGCACGAATACCAAAACGGTCGGCAATACGCTGACAAACGTAATAACCGCGCTTTTGAAAAAACAATAACAGCTTGTACAAAATATTCATGCTGCAAGTTACTACTTAGTTTATTTATTTAAAAGTTTACTTATTTAAAAGTTTACTACCAATAGCGCATTTTAAGCATTTATTTTTAGAGCAATACTCATTTTTAAGCTGAAGTAATCCTTGAGATTGAAGTGCAGAGTTAGATACTTTTTTTAATTTATTAAATTGATCTACAACACTATTTTTTTCTGATTTTATGTTGGCTATTAAATTTAGCAAACTTGCATCTATTAACTTCCCTTCAAATTTAGCAAAACTAAATTTTAAAGGTATAATGGTGTTTATTAACAATAAATCTATAAAAGATTTAGATATTGTTTTTTTTCGTTGCGACGATACTTTGCCAAAAGTATAATGTGTGTCCCAATACGTAGAGGCAGCCACTTGAAATAAAGTGTAAAACTCGGGTAAGGATTGGATATCAATAATTTTTGAAAATAAATTTTGCCTTCCAGAATACAACCCCGCAAGCTGCGACAAGCGTATGGTTGGAAAATTGGCAGGTCTCAATCTAAAAAACTGAGACTTAACAACACTCTGCGCATCTATTTTAAATTTACGACTCAAGTAATGATATTCCTTTTGCAGGATTTCTGTGTGATTATCGGTTACTGAAACATGTAACAAGTTGGTTAAACCAAAAAACAAAGCTTCTAGTAATTTTTGATCTTTGCTTAGTTTTCTAACAACAGCAAATTCTATTCCGTTAGCCATGCTAAAAAAGGCATCGCCATTAACTTTAGATCCAAAATTTTTAGCCAACATTTTAAACAGCACAGCCTCCCAATTGTTTTTAGATGCTTTTAGTAACGCATCAATTTCTAGCGACTTACGCTCTAACCGTTCTATGTAAAGTCGTTCTAGCCATCCGTCTATAATAAAGGCGTCTATGTTTTTAAAATCGTTTTCGCAATTAATCCATTGTTTGGTTTTGGCAAAAAGAACTTTGTAATTATTTAATGTATTTTCTTGGGTGTAATTTTTTAAAACTAAAGTAGGAATTACTGTTTTATCGTTTCTAAAAACCTCTACATCATGCTCCCAAACAACGTGTAGTATAACATTATCGTAAGCAGGATCTATTTCATGATTATGCACATACCAATCTGAAGATTTTACATGTATTTCTACATTTCCGGCCCAATCCTGATGATTAATTTTTAATTGAGCATTAAAAAAATCTGGTCCCGAATTTAAATTATGAGTGCCTACTGTTTTTATAACAACATCCTCGTGGTTTGTTGTTTTTAATAATGCCGTATTAAACTTTTTAAACTGCCATAAATAATGTAAAAAATCTTCTTGCATGATTAAAAGATACCACTATCTGTTAAATCATACAAATTACAAAACGTTATTGACTCGTAATTCTTTAAATTTGTTATTCACAAAAAGCCCAACTATGGAACAACTAACATTAACAACACCTGCATTATTATTTTCGGCTATATCGCTTGTTATGCTAGCCTATACAAATAGATTTTTAGCATACTCTGCAGTAATTAGAAGTTTACACGATAAATATTTAAAAGAAAAAGATAAGCGTTACATTAAACAAATTAGTAATATAAAAACACGTCTACACCTAACAAGAAACATGCAAATATTAGGCATTACAAGCTTATTACTTTGTGTACTAACTATGTTTTTAATTTACATAAAACAACAAACCATAGCTGTTTGGGTATTTGGTGCGGCCTTATTACTTTTAATTTCTTCGTTAGCCTTACTTATTGTAGAAATACGTATTTCTGGTAAAGCATGGGAGCATCATATTAGTGATTTAGATAGCGAAACCTAATAATAAAACAGACACAAAAAAAGCCCAATTTCTAATATTAGAAATTGGGCTTTTTTATTAAATAGACGTTAACTATTTCTTTTTTAAATATGTTTTATTGCCTTTAGAGTTTATGTAATACTTACCGCCTTTTGGACCTTGGTATATTATACGCCCTTTAGCATCTTTCCCTATAGACTTATCTTTAGATTTGTTAGGCTTATTATAAACTTTTTTTGCTGTAGATGTCTTTTTTGTAGACGTTGTTTTCTTTGCTGTAGTTGTTTTCTTTGTTGCCGTTGTTTTTGGCTTAACCGCCTTTGTACTTTTACTTGTTACTTTCTTTTTTGTTGTAGTACTTGGTTTTTTTGATGTCGCTACCTTTTTAGTTGTAGTCGCTTTTTTAGTAACCTTCTTTTTAGTTGTTTTACTTGTTGCTGACTTCGTTTTTGATTTTTGCTGTGCAAAAGCTGTTGTAGATGTGCCTATAAGTAAGGCTATAGTAAATAAGGTTAATTTTAAAAATTGCTTCATGTTATAGATGGTGTTATATTATAAAATATGCTAATCGTGAATATCACTACCTTTAGGACACCTAACACCTCATTAAGTCACAACTAAGCATGTTTTGTAATAGATTGTTAAACAACATTACTTAAAGCGCATCGCCTTAACAGGTGCTATTTTTGTAATAATATACGATGGTATTAAAAGCATAAATAAACATAAAATTAATGTTCCTAAATTTAAAGCTATGATGTAGCCTGCATTTATATAAACAGGCGCCTGAGAAACATAATAAACACTCGGATCTAAAGGAAAGACTTTAAAATATTTTTGTATTAACAACAAAGATATACCTATAACATTACCCCAAATAAGACCGCGTATAATTAAGTAAGATGCATTGTATAAAAACACCTTACGCACACTCCAATTATTACTACCTAAAGCCTTTAATAAGCCTATCATTTGTGTTCTTTCTAGTATTAAAACTAATAAAGCAGTTATCATATTTATACCCGCTACAAGAATCATAATACCTATAATGCCGTATATATTTTTATCAAAAATTTTAATCCATTCAAAAATAGAAGGAAACTTATCGGTTACCTTATAAGAGTCTATTAAAGACGGTAGTTGTTCATGTACAGATGCCCATGTTTGGTCTAAATTACTATAATCTTTTACAAACACTTCAAAATTTCCAACCTCATTACTTTTCCATTTCTTTATACGTTGCATATGGCGAATATCCCCTAAAACATAAGTAGCATCGAAATCTTGAAAACCAGAATTATAAATACCTACTATTTTATAAGTTATAATATTAGGGAGTTTTTCAGGATCGTCTTTTACAAAAACCATTTGAAAGGTTTGATTTAACTTAAAATTAAGTCTATTGGCTAAGTATTGAGAAATTAAAACATCTTGATTTCTTTTTTTTGTGTAGTCTGGCAAACGCCCTTCTATTAAAAAATCTTTAAAATAAGTCCAATTATAGTCGGCACCAACCCCTTTTAAAACAGCTCCTTCAAAATCGGTTTCGGTACGTATTACACCTAGCTTCGTTATAATACCCTGTATATGTTTAACCTGGTTAACCGAAGTAAACTGGGGGTAAAAATCTTGATCTGTAGATATAGGTACAATACTTTCTTGCGAATTATTACTGTCGTAATTAGTAATGGTAATATGGCCATTAAATGCCACAACTTTATCTCTTATTTTTTGTTGCAGCCCAATTCCTGTGGCAATTGTAATAATCATGACTACAATACCTATTACAATTGCAGCAATACCAATTTTTATTATTGGTGCCGAAATGCTACTTTTATACGCTTTATTACTATTAATGCGTTTTGCTATAAAATATTCGTAATTCAAACTTCCTATTATGCGATTTAATATCTTCAAAAATACTCTTTTCATTATAATTATTGGTTCAATTTTAATGTTCATTTCTTGTGCCAATACATCTAAAAACAATGAGAAGGCATTACGTATAAAAACCGATACTATATTTAGCGTTAAAAAAGCAGAAAAAAAAGTAAAAAAAATTATAGTTGGTGCTAATAAAACCGCTAACTATTTACCGTTAATAAAAAACAACCGTATTGGTATTGTTGCTAACCAAACTAGTGTCATTTTTAAAGAAGAAGGACATACACATCTTGTCGATTCGTTAAAAGCATTAGGTATTCATATTAAAACTGTATTCGCTCCAGAACACGGTTTTAGAGGGCATGCCGATGCAGGGGAAGCTATAAAAAATGGTGTAGACACAAAAACAGGTTTACCCATAGTTTCTTTATATGGTAAAAACAAAAAACCATACCCTTCTCAAATAAAAAATTTAGATCTAATTATTTTTGACATTCAAGATGTTGGCGCTCGTTTTTACACCTATATATCCACACTTCATTATGTTATGGAAGCCTGTGCAGAGGCAAACATACCGGTTCTTATTTTAGACCGACCAAACCCTAACGGGCATTACACCGACGGACCTGTTCTAGAAGCACAACACAAAAGTTTTGTAGGTCTTCACCCCATACCTGTTGTACATGGTATGACCATTGCCGAATACGCAAAAATGATAAACGGAGAAAAATGGTTAGCAAACAAAGTACAATGCAAATTACATATTGTTAGTATGGATAATTACAAACACAACGTAGCTTATAATTTACCCATAAAACCAAGCCCTAATTTACCAAACAGTACCGCTATAAATTTATACCCTAGTTTATGTTTTTTTGAAGGCACAAATGTTAGTGTGGGTCGTGGCACAAACCAACAATTTCAAGTTATAGGGTCGCCATACTTCCATTTAAAAGCACATCATTACTCGTTTAAACCAAAACCTAATATTGGTGCTAAACACCCAAAACACGAAAATAAAATTTGCTACGGACTAAATTTATCGCAACAAAACCAGAGCGCATCTGGCATCAATTTAGAACATCTTATTACCTTTTACAAAGCCAATAAAAAATACCATAAAGACAAACCTTTCTTTACAAATTTCTTTACCAAACTTGCTGGAACAAAAAAATTACAAACGCAAATAGAGGCTGGATTAAACGCTAAAGAAATAAAAAAAACATGGCAAAAAGACCTCGATGCGTACAATAAAATGAGACAGGTTTATTTATTGTATAAATAATCTTTTAATTTTTAATACGTTTTTTCATAGCCTCTACAATATTATATGCTGCAGGGCATATGGCTACGTTTTTAAGAGTAAGGTTTGATATTTGCTGAAACTTTTTTCTATCGGTATGCGGAAACTCTTTACATGCCTTTGGGCGTACTTCGTAAATAGAACAATAATTATCTGCACCTAAAAAAGTACATGGTACGCTTTGTAAAACATAATCATTGTCTTCATCAATTCTTAAAAACTGATTTATAAATTGCTGCGATTTCATTTTAAAATGCTTAGCTATTCTAGTCACATCTTTATCTGTAAACAAAGGCCCTGTTGTTTTACAACAATTGGCACATTCTAAACAATCTGTTTTCTTAAATTCGGCCTCATGCAAATCCTCCATAATATAGTCCAGATCTTTGGGCGGTTTCTTTTTTAATTTTGCAAAGAATTTTTTGTTGGCGTTATGCGTATCTTTGGCCTGCTTTGGAAGATTGTTTATTATGTCTTGCATGCCACAAAAATAATAAACTTTGCGATTAACGCCACTGTAAAGATTTTAAAAACATGAAAGACCTATTTGGAAAAGCTTTGCTAGATTACCAAAACGATAATTACACCGAAGACCTTGTTACCTCAACAAGTATATCTGATGAAGATGTATTACCGCTACCCTATTTATTTAGATCGTTTAAAACGATGCCTAAGCTCGAAAAAAAGGCACTACAATTAGCTAAAGGCGAAGTCCTAGACGTAGGCTGTGGTGCTGGCAGCCATAGTTTACATTTGCAAAAAAAAGGGTTTAAAGTTAAAGCTATAGACATCTCTAAAGGTGCTATTGCAGTAAGCCAAAAACGTGGCGTAATACATGCCGAACAAAAAGAGCTTTTAAATGAAAACCAAACCTTTGATACTATTTTGTTGTTAATGAATGGTACTGGAATTTTTGAAAGTATGCTACAAGTATCTAAATACTTAACACACCTTAAAACACTGTTAAATAAAAACGGCCAAATTTTAATAGACTCATCAGACATTAAGTACATGTACCAAGACGACGATGGTGGTTATTGGGTAGATAGCAACGCGGGGTATTATGGCGAATTAGAATACTTCCTTTCGTATAAAGGCGAAAAAGAAACCCCAATGAAATGGCTCTACCTAGATTTTAACACCCTAAATATGGCTTGTAAAACAGTACATCTTAAATGCGATTTAGTTTTAGAAGGCGACCATTTTGACTATCTAGCTCGATTGTATTAAAGCCCTAAAAATTAAAAATCGAATTTATAAGTAGCTCCTGCTAAAACTTGAAACGTTTGCACTGGAAAATTTTGCCACTGCTCGTAACCTTGATTTGCTATATTATTTAATTTTAAAAAAGCTGAAAGTTGATTGTTTATATGATATCCTGCGTGGGCATTAGCATCAAAATAACTATCTAAAGTAACAATTTGAGGTACAGATGAAATTAAAGGATTAGCTTCAAAAAACTGATCTTTACGTTCGCCTACAAAAAACAAATTTGCTCCCGTAAACCATTTTTTACTAATTTGATAATCTAAAAACACAGACCCTTTTAACTCTGGTAAATTCCAAGCTTCAAGCTGACCTTTAGTATCATAATTAAAATACTCTGCTTTTAAAGCTAATTTAAAATTTCTATTTACATCGACATTAATTTGCCCAGCAGCTCCAAATGTGGCAACGTTATCGTAAATAACGCCAAACGAATTACCAAAAGTATAAGCTTCATCTGTAACAATAATCTCGTTGTTTCTAAAAAGTGCTTTATTTTTTTCTGACACATAGCTACCAGAAATGTCGTAACTCATGGTACTTGTTAATTTACCTTTTAAGCCTAAAAAAGCATTGTATTGTTGGTCTGTTGGTGTTACAAATAATGTAGGAGAAACAAAACTGTTTTTTGTTGCAAAACCATGATACGAATTTTGTATTAAGTCGCCTGTAATACCTCCATAAGCTATAAGTACGTCGCTGGCCAAATTATAAGACGCTTTAATATTTGGGTATACAAAAAACTTGTTTTCGCTAGCTTCTAAATCATTTAAATAAAATGCAGAAAACCCTAAATTAAGTGTTAAGTCATTTTTTTCAAATTTATATGACGGACTAAGTCCTACTTGAAAATTCCCATAATCTAGAGCGTCATTAGTGTTGTAGGCACGTTCAAAACCACCACCCAAATAATCTATTTTAAGCGTCGTTGCAATCTCGGTATCACGAAAAGGGACGTCTACAAGTGTTTTTAAGCTTAGCCTATTTTCACCAGAATTTTGATTGTCTGCAAAACGTCTAAACATAATTTCTGCCGAATTAATATAAGTGTCGTTAAATGAAACGCCTCCACCAACATGAGCATTTATAAAAGCATGATCTGTTTCTATATTTGCGGCATTTGCTGCTGCTATTTGCGATTCGGGCACACCGTACCAATTAAAATTTTGATATTGAAATCCGCCCTCGGCATTCCAGGATAATTCGCGTAACTGCTTTGTGTAATTTAAATTTATTTTAGAGTCTAAAAAATTATCGTCAAACTCTAAATCTTTAATACCACCACCAGAAGAATGATGACTTATATGTCCGCCAATACTTTCATTTCTATTAAAAGTATGATTTACATAAAGCTCGCCTAAAACTGTGGTAAAATTACCAACACCAAGACTCGCATAATTATCGTAATAGACTTCCTTTTTTGCTTTTTCTAAACCTTGAGCTTTACCTTTGGCTGGTGTAAATGTAGATGCCACAGGAAAGGAAAATATATTGTATTTAATCTCTTTTTTTGTTGGTGCTGCTACATCATCTAAAGCAGGAACTTCTTTAACTTTAAAAGCATCAGATATAGATGGCGCATAGGGTTTAATAACATCTATAACTCCTGTTTTAATGGTATCTAATTCTTTTTCTTGAGAAAAAGATAAGGTCGTACTTAAAAGGACTACGGCTGTTACAATATGTTTTATGTGCTTTCGCATATGTTTTAATTTTCTAAAATTTATAAATACAGAATTTAATACCTTGGGGCTAACTTAGTATTACTCGCTAGAAATAGACGCATTCGTTTTTGCTTCCTTTTTCTTTATTTCGCTAAGCGTTTCCTTTGCTTGAGTGACAACATCATCAAACTCTGCAAAATTTTCTATAACACTTTCTAATATATAAGTTGCTTGAAAGGCATCCTTAAGCGCATAAAAATTCTTAGCCATAAGCACTAAACCTTTTGCACTAAAATACTTGTACCCCGAATAATCTTTTGCCAAATTTTGCACCGTTGTGTTAGATGCTTCGTAATTACCTGCTTTATTTTTAAAATAAGCATTGTAATATAACGCTTCGGCAGCAGCCTCGCCAGTTGCGATACCCTCTACTTTTTGGAAAGCTGTTTTTGCTTTGGTTTCGTCTCCCATTTTTATAGCAGACCGTGCTGTTATAATGTAAGCATCGCTAATAATTTTGTTATCTATTTTTGTACTTGCTAAAACCTTATTAGCATACGCGATGGCCTTAGTGTAATTATCTAATTCGTAATGTGCTTTCATTAAATTAGACTGTGCAAACACTATATTTTGAGGGTAATTTGCTTCGTTTTCTAAACGCGCTAACAATGGCATAGCGTTTTTCCAGTCTGTATTACTTAAATGATACTGAGATAAACGAGATAAAGACTCTTCGGTAAATTGATTTTGAGAAGCTTTAACCACATATTCGTAATGTGGTACGGCATTAGTAATTAAATCTTTTTTAGAGTACAACTGTGCCACATAAAAGTGTGCTTGCAATACATGTAATCCGTTTTTAAACTGACTTAGATACCCATTAAATTGTTTTATGGCATTATCTGTATTATTATCTAAATATTGTTTTTCTGCAGCCTCGTATGTAGCGTTGTCTAATTCGGTATCGCTAACATCTACATAGTTTAGTGTTTTTACCCATTTCGCATAATCTTCTACAAGACCTAAGTCTATATAAATTAAACGCGCTGTTGCTACAGACTGTAAAGCCTCTGGTGTGCCAGGATACGTTTTGGCCACTTGCTTAAATTTAGTAAGTGCCTTTTGGCTATTGTTTGCATTGTAATGCACCAAACCTTCGCGAAGTAGTGATTTAGGAACAAAAGGGCTTTTAGCGTATTCGTTTACTAAACGGTTATAGGTTTGTATAGCAGGGTCAGGTTGATTATTCTTAACGTAAGCGTTTGCTAGGGTATACATCGCATCGTCTCTTAATTTAGAATTAGGATATTTTTTTATAAAAGCTTCTAATTCTGATATTTTTTTATCGTTAGACCCTAAATACCCTGCACTTAGTGCTTTTTGAAAAAAGGCATAATCGGCATCTATAGGACTTACTGCAAGCGACTTGTTGTAAGCCTCTATAGCATCTGTATATTTACTAGAGGCATAGTAACCATCTCCAAGACGTAAATACGCATCGTTTAAACGTGCTTTGTCTGTTTTATTTTGGTTTATAAAATCACTAAAATGTGTTGTAGACTTTGTGTAATTTTTAAGCTTAAAATATGTGTAAGCCAAGTTATAATCTATATTACTAAACTCTGGTGTTGTATTGGCCTCTGCTTGTTGTGCAAACTGTTTAAAACCTATTAAGGCTTCATCGTAATTAAACATATTATAATCGGCTTCTGCTTTCCAGAATGTCGCTCTGGCTGTAAAACGATTGTCGTGTGCCTCTTTTAACGACCCCGAAAATAACGCGCCTGCTTCTTTATAATTATTGGTGTTATAAAGCTCAAGCCCTCTGTAAAATGCTACTTTTTGATAGGCTTTTTTACTCTCGAAACTCTTTTTATTATCTAGAAGTTTAAGAGCCTCTTTATAGTTTTTTGATGTAATATAAGAATCGACTAAAAGTGTTTCTATTTCTGATTTAAAACTGGTTTTAGGATATTTTTCTAAATACCCATTTAAAACCTGTGGTACAGACTGGTAAGGGTTACCAATTTCGTAACTAAGTTTTGCATAGTTTAACCAAGCATCTTCTTGAATTTTTTCATCAAAATTCATTTGCGAAGCGTTTCTAAAAGCATTTAAAGCCTCTTGCTTTTTATTTACACTAATGTAACTCTCGCCTAAATGGTAATATGCATTTTGTGCTGTTGCATTTTTACCACCTACAATTTTATTAAATTCTGAAATCGCTTTGTTATAATCGCCTCCTTTGTAATAGGCGTAACCTAATTGATAAAAATCGGTATTATTCCATTTTCCCTTTTTCCCTTTATAATCTTTTAAGTAAGGAATGGATGCTTTATATTTTTTTAAATTGAAATAACTCTCGCCTATAATTTTAGATAGTTGAGACACCTCTTCCCTATTACTTTTCTTTAAGCGCTCTTTGGCTAGAGTAATTGCCTTTTCGAACTTGCCTAGTTTAAAATGTAAATCGGCTTGATAATACGATAGTTTCTCTTTGTAACGTTCTTGGTCGTTTACTTGATCAAAATAACTATTGGCTTTATCGTAATCATCGCCTTCGTAAGCCATATAACCTATATAGTATTTGGCTTGAGACCCGTAGGTTTTAGACCCCTCGACTTTAGATAAATATTTTTTAGCGCTTTTATATTGTTTCGACACAAATGCAGTATAGCCATTGTTAAAATTAAAACGTTCGCGTTCGTTTTTACCTAAACCATCTACATCTACTTTTTTGTACCATTTACTAGCATAAGAGTATTTCCCGTTAGCAAAATAATAATCTGCTATATCTAAAAAAGCGGTATTGCGTTTTGTACTGGTTGGATAATTATCTACAAAATTCTCGACCAGTGTATCTGCATTTTGCTGATTTAAACGCACAGCACAGTTGGCAATGTAATAGTCGCATTCCGATAAAATAACCTCTTTGTTTGCCGTTTGTTTTACAGTAGCAAACAAGTGTTGTGATGCTCTATATTGCTGATTGTTATAAAGAGAAATAGCCTTTTGGTAATCGACTAAATCATTTGTATATATACTAGATTTTTGAGCTTTAGCCTGTAAACTTAAGCCTAAAGCAATCAAAAAAGAAATACTGATTTTTTTACTCATCTAACGAATCATTTTAAAATTTACTACCAAATATAGATAAAGAATTCATTGTATTTGGTTTTTACACACAAAAACCAAACTTGTTATCACAAATTTAGAAAACAAATCTACTTTGATTTTAACATTATTTTATATTAATAATTAGTTTAACGCTAAAAGGCTACTATAATTATAACTTAGTATCTTTTTTTAAATTTAATAGATACGGTAAAGACTAGCTTAACAACTTTAGCGTTCTAACTATAGACTTTTTAACATTTTAGTAATACTTTTACAACGTTGTAAAACTCAATTTAAATATGTCAAATCCAATATTACAATTAAAAGACGCATCGATATACCAAGGTAATAATCTGGTTTTAAAAGATGTAAATATTGAAATAAACAAAGGCGATTTTGTTTACCTTATTGGTAAAACAGGTACAGGAAAAAGTAGTTTTATGAAAACACTTTATGGCGATTTACCTCTAACCAAAGGCGACGGACATATTGTGGAGTATAATTTAAAAAGTTTAAAAGAAAAAGATATTCCTTTTTTAAGACGGAAACTTGGTGTTGTATTTCAAGACTTTAAACTGCTTAGTGACCGCACCATACACGATAATTTATTATTTGTTCTAAAAGCAACGGGATGGAAAGATAAAGTTAAAATAGCATCCCAAATAGAACATGTTTTAAATAAAGTAGATATGAAAACAAAAGGGTTTAAGTTTCCTCACGAATTATCTGGCGGCGAACAACAACGTGTAGCTATAGCACGTGCTTTACTTAACAACCCCGAATTAATTCTTGCCGACGAGCCTACAGGAAATTTAGATCCTCAAACCAGCATAGAGGTTATGGAGGTTTTGCAAGAAATTAATAAGCAAGGCAACACCATACTAATGGCTACTCACGATTATGCTTTACTACTTAAATACCCTAGTAAAACACTTAAATGCGATAGCAACGAAGTTTTTGAAGTGGTACAAAGACGGGCTTAAAGTATGATTTCTATACTTATACCCACATACAACTACAACATACAAAACCTAGTTTTAGAGGTACACAAACAGTGTACATTTTTAAATATTAATTTTGAAATTATATATTTAGAAGACGGTTCTACCCAACATGTAGCAAGTAACAAAGCAAATACATCCTCGCTACCAAACACAACTATTTTACATTACAAAAACAATATAGGCCGAACAAATGCCAGACTTGTTTTATCTAATAAAGCACAGTACGACTGGCTCCTTTTCTTAGATGCCGATGTAAAAATAATTAATACAGATTTTATAAAAAAATACATAAATAACCTTAGTAAAAACACATACGATGCTATTTATGGCGGTTTTACTTACGCGAAACAAAAACCTAAAAAAGATTTTTTATTACGATGGAAGTACGGACAAATTGCTGAAGATGTTGCTGCTAACATAAGAAACAAGACTCCTTATAAAATTGTAATATCGGCTAATTTTTTAATTAAAAAAGCGCTTTTTAATACGTTAAGCTCTAAAATTAAAATAAAAAGTTATGGTTTAGACAACTACTTTGGTATTTTATTAAAGCAAAATAATGCACAAGTAAAACATTTAGACAACCCTGTTTTACACTTAGGTTTAGACACAAGTAAAGCATATTTAAATAAAGTTGAAGAAGCTATAAACGCCCTATTAACTTTATTAAATAAAAACAAGATACAAGCACACCAAAATAAATTACTGCACGTATTTTTACGCACAAAACGTTATAAATTAAACTATATATTGTACGTTGTTTTTATACTATTTAACCCTTTAATAAAATTAAATTTATTAGGTAATTATCCTAACATAACACTTTTACAAATCTATAAGTTAACTTATATGTGTTACACAGACTTAAATTTAAAATAGTTATGCAAAGCCCCCCGTTTTTTTCTGTTATAATACCCCTCTATAATAAAGCAAATTATATTGTAGAAACCTTAAAAAGTATTACAAATCAATCTTTTAAAGATTTTGAAATTATAATAGTTAACGATGGCTCTACAGACCATAGTTTAAACATAGCAACCACCTATTTAAAAAAAACAACGACAAGCTATAACATTGTAACTCAAGAAAACAAAGGCTTACCTGCTACTAGAAATAAAGGGATAAGCTTGGCTAAGGGGAATATTATTGCCTTACTCGATGCAGACGATCTATGGCATACGCAATGCCTGGAAACCCTACACAACCTTTATAAAGAATTCCCTGAAGCATCTTTTTACGGTTTAGATTATTTTGAAAAACACAGTAATAACAAGCTCATAGAAACTAAAAAAAACTTAAACCCTAGTTTACAAGAAAAAAGTTTTTTAGTAAAAGATTTTTTTAAAGCAAATAAATACCAACCTATGGTTTGCCAAAGTTCTATGGCCTTTAAAAGAGTATTACCAGAACTCGTTTTTTTTAATGAAAAAATAAATTATGCCGAAGATGTAGACTTTTATTTAAAATACCTTACCAAATACAAACTAGCATACCATTACAAGCCCATGGCTACTATTTTATGTAATGTACCAGGACAAATAACACAAAACGGTATTAAAAATAAAACACTGCCAGATTTAAATTACTACGAAAAAATTCACTCTAAT
>CALHCQ010000108.1 GCA_937936645.1 uncultured Algibacter sp. | reverse complement strand
GGCGATCAAAGTCAATTTATAACCAAATCATTATTTAATGAGTTAGGTGGTTACGACGAGACCTATGTTATTTACGAGGATAATGATTTAATAAGCAAACTATATGCTATAAAACAATTTTATGTTATTCAACAGTCTTGGATTATTACATCGGCTAGATGTTATGAAAAACATGGTGTTTTTAAGTTGCAAATGCACTATTGGACCATACATTTAAAAAAATGGCTTGGAGCTACGCCAAAGCAGTTAAATGACTATTATTTTAAACATGTAAGTGTTAAAAAGTCATAAAACGATATTGTATTGTAGCTCTTATTATTCTAATAATATATTTATTGCTAGATTAGAACGCTTTAATTTCTTCCTTTTTCGTTAGGATATAATTGATACACAGCATCACTTTGTACAAAATGCTTGTTACTAATATCCATTGCTGTAATCTTTCCTTTAAAGGCAGCGCCTGTATCTACGTTCCAAACATTTGCAGCTTGCATTGGTGTCGCGTTGTCGAAGTTTGTTGTTGGCGTATGGCCAATATAAATTTCTAAATAATGTTTTAATCGTTTCGGGTAATTAAGGTGGTCTTTAGCTATACTTTTGTCTAACACTAGGGCCATTTCCCATAATGTCCTATCTAGGTAAACTGTTTCTGGGTGTAATTCCTTTTCTACACCATGCATAGAGGTAAAACCAGCATGTAAAAACAAACGGTTATTGTCGTCTATATAATAGTGTTTTAGATTTTTAAAAAAATTTAAATGTATTGCTTTGTCTTTTTCAGAAAATTTCTCATAACTCTCCATAGTTTCTTTACCACCATGTATGTACCATCTAGGGTTTACTTCACCATTTTCTAGCCAATTTTCGCACCAAACATCATGATTCCCTTTTATAAAAACACATTTTATTTTTTGAGAAAGGTTTATTAATAGTTGCACAACCTGAGCAGATTCGCTCCATCCATCGACATAATCGCCCATAAAAATTAAAGTATCTTCATCTTTAACTTCTAATTTGTTTAAAACTTGTGTTAAGCCTTTTAAACCACCGTGTATATCTCCTATTACTAACGTTCTCATTCTAATATTTTTTTGCTAAATTATAGAATGATAAATAAAAAGTAGTTTGCCGTATATTAAATTAAGATTAAAAATATTGACCAATACCAAAAACAAGCCCTTTTGTGGATTCTTTAGTTATTCCAACCCCATAATCAATTCTAAAAATGGCATTGTATATTTTTTTATGTATAAAACGTAAACCAATTCCAGGATATACTCTAAAGTTTTGAGCTTCTCCAAAGTCACCTATTTCTCCACCTGGATTTCTCCAAGAACCTAGATCTACGAACGCATTACTTTGTAAAATAAACCAGTTTTTTTCGTACAAAGTGTGTCTATATTCTGTGTTTAGTACCGCTACTCCAGTTCCTCTATCTATAACGTTACCAACGCCTCTAATGTTTAGGTTGTTATCTACTGAAAATGGTGCAAACGGAGAATCATCATTTGTAGAAAGTCCTAGTCTAAAACGGTTTGCCCAGTTTCCCTTTTTTCCAATTCGTTTATAATAAAAGAAATCATTCCATCCTATAGCAAAATCAGGGAGTAAGTTATTTGTAGATTTTACATATTGTAGATTTAATAAGCTTCTAAAACCACTTATGTATTGATATGTGTACTTTATATTACTGTATTCATAAATACCTTTAATGAGCCATTTTTGTACGTTAGACAAATCTCCATCGTTAATATTGTTAGGTCTAGACCCTCCTGATATATACTTGTAGTCTTCCACAAAAAAATTCCCACCAATTTCTATTCTGTTTTTAAAGTCTATCTCATATAACCCTAGTACTTCTATAGATTCATTATTATATCTATAATCAGCAGTACCTCCATCGAAAAATACCGGTTCTTGTGTCGTTAAATTTTGATAGTTAATAGCTAACCCAGTTGTTCTAGAAAATAAGTAAGGAGCTCTAAAATTTACAGCATAACTGTTAAAAACATCTCTTTGAAAAAAACCACCTAAGGAAATGTTTTTACCAAATAAATTAAATTCATTTAGACCTAATCTATAAGCAAATTCATCTTCGTTAGTCGTAAATATATTAGCAGAGGGAATTAATGTATAATTTTCTTCTATATCATAAATAATTTCATAATTATTTGTGTCTGTCTTTACAATTTGGTAATTAACTTTTGATATTGAAGGCATGCGTTGAAAACGGATAATATCTTCTTTAATATCTGTCGAGTCTAGTTCTTTGTTTAGTTTTATACATGACAATTTCTCTATAAAAGTTTTGTTTATTTTTTTGTAACCTCTTATAGTTAATTTTTCAACATGTTTAGTGTTAGTTTGCGCAAATGTAAAATTTGTTAAGACTAAAATTATAACACCTAATATTTTTTTTTTCATTTTGCAAAGATTTTCTATTGCAAGTTAAAGTTTTATTTTTAAAAATATTGTCCTATTCCAAATACAATGCCGTTTGTCGCTTCATTTCCAATACCGACACCGTAATCTAACCTAAAAACAGCGTTAAATATTTTTTTATGAATAAAGCGTATTCCTAATCCAGGATAAAATCTTACTGTACTTCCGTCTACTAAATCTCCTAAATCACCACCAGGGTTACGCCAGGTTCCTGCATCTATAAAGGCATTACTTTGTATAACAAACCATCCTTTTTCGTAAACAGTATGTCTGTACTCAGAGTTAATAACCACAGCTGCTGTACCTCTATCTGTTGTGTTACCAACACCTCTAATGTTTAATTGATTGTCTACGGCAAAAGGAGCAAAAGGTGTTGTGTCGTTTGTTGCAAATGCTAGTCTTACTCTATTTGCCCAGTTTCCTTTGGAGCCAACACGTTTAAAATATTCGAAATCGTTTCTGCCTATAAAAGAATTGGTCAATAAATCGTTTTGACCAGTAGAACCCGTTGTAATTCTATAAGTAAACAAACTTCTGTACCCTTCTGTGTACTGATAAAATATATTTATTTTATTATGCTCATATTCTCCTATAATGGCTACTTTGTTCGCGCCTAATTGATTTGGAATTCCATTTGGTAAATCACCTTCTAGAAAAGAATAATCTTCTTTAGATATGTTTAAACCCAACTCAAAACGGTTTCTAAAATTAGGTTCGAACATAAAACTAAATTGAAAGGCTTTAGTGTTAAATCTGTAATTTACATCTTGATTATTGTCAAAAAATACAGGCTCCTGTAATGTTATATCTTGGTAGTTTAAACCAAAACCAAATTTGCGTGTAAATAGGTTAGGAGCTTCCCAAAATGCTCCAAAAGAATCAAATACATTTCGTCCGTAATAACCACCAATAAGTTGGTTTCTTCCTAAAAAATTAAAATCGAAAACCGAAGTTCTAAAGGCAAATTCACCATTGTTATCTGTTGCAATATTTAACCCTGGAATAATAGCAAAGTTTTCTTCAATATCATAAGTAAGTTCGTAATTTCCAGAGCTGTTTTTTTTAGTTGAAAAAGTGGCATTGGCTATTGCTGGAAGTAGTTTTAAACGTCTCATGTCTGATGCTATTCTTGTAGAATCTAAAACACTGTTAACTTTAACAAAGGCTAATTTTTTTATAAAAGAGGTTTTTGTTCTCTTATTACCAATTATGTTAATTTGAGATATAATATTTTCTTGGGCAAAAGTGATGCTCGTAAATACTAGCAGGGTTATTAATGTTATTTTTTTCACGATATAGAAATGTTTTTACTTAATGTTATTAGATG
>CALHCQ010000107.1 GCA_937936645.1 uncultured Algibacter sp. | reverse complement strand
GGCCAAAATGCTTGGGCTTCTGTTTCGCTTAGGTTTAATTTTTCGGATATATAAGACACTTTTAGTGCTTTAATTTTTTCTCTTTTGTTGCCATTTTGAGCCGTAATTTGAAGCGCTAATAGTAACGTTAGTATAAATAAGGATAGTGTTTTCATTGTTTATTCTGTAATAATAGTTTCTAAATCTATTTGATCTATTAAGTAAGACTCTATATTGGCGCTCGATAAATTGATATTTATAAAGTTTTCTTCTTTTAATTCGCTATCTGTTAGTAGTGCTGCTATATCGTAAGTGTTCATGTTTTCGTTAAGTATATAGTTTTCTACGGTTTGTGCTTCTAAAGAATCAAAATTTGTGCCTGCTTTAAAATAGTTTAAATTAAAAAATATAACTATTGCGGCAGCAATACCCGATAGGTATAGGATGTGTTTTTTTGATAATAAAGAAATAACGTTTGTTGGTTTTTGCTTTACAGAATTGTTATTTAATACCTGGTCTTCTATGGTTTCGAAATAATTTTTAGGTGTTTTAAAACCGCTAGAATCAATCTCGTTTAAAGTTAACTGATCTAAAATATGATCTTCTAATGTGTCAAAATAGTTGTTGGGTATTTTAAAACCAGGATTTGCGTTCTTAGGTAAATTATCTTTTTCCATTTTTTTAAATCTTATTTATAAGACTTGTTTTTTGTTTAAAAGTTTAATGATTAGATAAATAAGTTTTAATTTTTTTTACTGCAATATGGTAAGATGCTTTTAAGGCGCCCTCGCTAGTTTCTAGTATATCGGCCATGTCTTTATATTTAATGTCTTCAAAATATTTCATGTTAAATACAATTTGTTGTTTTTCTGGTAAAGTAGCTATGGCTTTTTGTAGTTTTAATTGTATGGCATCACCTTCAAAATAAACATCAGATTTTAAATTGTTTATTGCCAATTCTTGAATCTCTTGACTACTAATTCGTAATCGTTTTGCATTTTTATTAATATGTGTAATAGATTCGTTTGTGGCAATTCTATACATCCAAGAGAATAATTTACTTTCGCCATTAAATTTAGCAATATTTTTATAAACCTTTATAAAGGTGTTTTGTAAGACATCGTCTGCATCTTCATGTAATTTTACAATATGCCTAATGTGCCAATAGAGGCGTTCTTTGTAAAGTGAAATAAGGGTTTTAAAAGCTTGGTCTTTTTGGGTGCTAGATTTTAATTGCTCTATTAGTTGGTTTTCATTAATCACAGTTAGCATTTGTAGGTTAGACTCTTAAATGTACTAAAAGTTTAACAGATACTAGAAAATTTTCTAATATTAAAAATGCTTAGTATTTCATTTTTTAAGATGGCTTTAGTTTGTTTACAGGTTAAACAAAGCTTTGCATGTCTACTAATTTTTTGTAGACACCATTTTTATGTATTAATTCGTCGTGCTTACCTTGTTCTACAATTTCACCTTTGTTAAGAACAATAATATTATCGGCGTTTTGTATGGTAGAAAGTCTGTGTGCAATAACAATAGAAGTTCTGTTTTTCATCATATTTTCTAAAGCAATTTGTACAAGGCGTTCGCTTTCTGTATCTAATGCCGATGTTGCCTCGTCTAAAACCATAATAGGAGGGCTTTTTAATACCGCTCTAGCAATGCTTAAACGCTGTTTTTGTCCGCCAGATAATTTGTTACCAGAGTCACCTATGTTAGTGTGTATACCCTGCGATAAGTCTTTAACAAACTCCCAAGCATTTGCTATTTTTAAAGCTTCTATAACCTCGGCATCACTAGCGTCTTCTTTACCCACTAAAATGTTATTTTTAATGGTGTCGTTAAATAATATTGAGTCTTGGGTAACAAGCCCTAGTAAGTTTCTTAAAGAGTGTTTTGTTAGGTCTTTAATATTTTCCTCGTCTATTTTAATGGCGCCACTTGTAACATCGTAAAAACGGGTTACAAGATTGGCTATGGTACTTTTTCCGCTACCAGATTGTCCAACTAGTGCTATTGTTTTTCCTTTAGGTATATTAATAGAGAAATTTTTTAAAACTAAATTTTCATCATATTTAAAAGATACATTTTCTAGTGTTATAGCCTTTGTAAAGTTTTGCTTAACTTTGGCATTATGGGCGTCCTCTAAGGGGCTTTTAGTCTCTAAAACTTCCAATACACGTTGCGCAGCTGCATTGCCTCGTTTTACACTATACATGGCTTTACTAATGGCTTTTGCTGGGGTTAAAATTTGATATGCAAGACCCATAAAACCTATAAAAGCACCACCAGATAATGTTTTGTCTATTAATACCATGCTACCACCATACCATAATAAAATGGCTATGGTTACAATGCCTAAAAACTCGCTGGTAGGCGATGCCAAATTTTGTCTGTGTGCAAGTTGATTAGAAAAATTAAAAAAGCGATTTGTAGAAGCTTTAAATTTTGAAGTAAAACGTTGTTCTGCATTAAAACCTTTTATAACCTTAAGGGCGCTTAAGGTTTCTTCTAGAGTAGATAAAAATAGACCTTGTTCTTTTTGTACATTTTCGGAATGTTTTTTTAATTTTTTGCCTATGGCAGATATAATAAATCCTGATATAGGTATAAATAAAAATACAAAAACAGTGAGCTTTACGCTTGTTAAAAACATGGCTACTATTGCAAAAACAATAGTTAAAGGCTCTTTTACTATAAGTTGTAAAATGGATAAAAACGAGGTTTGTACTTCGTTAACATCTCCAGAAATTCTAGCAATAATATCACCTTTTCTTTTTTCTGAAAAAAAGCTTATAGGTAAACTTAGTGTTTTTTTATAAATCTCGTTTCTTAGATCTTTTAAAATTCCGTTTCTTAGGTATGTAATAAAATACAGGCCTAAATAATTAAACAGGTTTTTTAATAAAAATAGCGATATAATGATTACCACCATAAAGCTAAGTGTGGCACTAGGGCCTTCTGTGTCCAACTTATTGGAAACAAAAAAATCAAAATAATTAGATATTTTATCTTTACTAAAGTAGTCGCTAAAATTTTGAAAACTAGGTTTGGTTGTTATGTTTTTAGTTTCGTCGAATAGAATACTTATCATTGGCATAATAGAAACCATGGCCAATGTGCTAAAAAGGGCATAAAATATATTAGCGGTAATGTTTAAGAAAGCGTACCTTTTATAAGGTAGCGCAAAAACCATGATTTTTTTTATATAATCCATTAAATAAGATTCATGTCTTTTAAAATATGTTCTATTTTATCGTCTAATGCTTTCTCTGTATTTTCGAAATCATCACGATGCTTTAAAGGGCTGTTGGTACTCACATAAAATTTAATTTTAGGCTCTGTGCCACTTGGTCTTAAAGCTATTTGGCTACCATCTTCTGTGTAATAAATTAATACATTAGATTTTGGTATGTTTATGGCTTGTTCTTGCCCAGTAATCATGTTTTTTGCTATAGATAAACTGTAGTCTTCTATTTTAACAACGTTTACATTGTTAATGGTTTTTAAAGGTTGTTTTCTAGCGTCCACCATCATTTGCTTAATTTCTTGAGCGCCTTCTATACCTTTTTTTGTTAAGGATATTAATTTTTCTTTATAAAAACCATGCTTTGTATAAAGTGTTATTAGTTCGTTAAAAAACGAACTACCTTGCGATTTTGTAATGGCAGCAATTTCGCAAGCCAGTAGGGTAGAGGTTACGGCGTCTTTGTCTCTAACAAAATCGCCAACCATAAAGCCAAAGCTTTCTTCGCCACCACCAATAAAGTCTAAATTAGGAAATTCTTCTATGAGCTTAGCAATCCATTTAAAGCCTGTTAAAACAATTTTATTATCTACACCATAGGCGTTAGCTAATTGGTTTAACATTGGAGTAGATACAATAGTGGTTGCAATAAATTCTTTTCCTGTTATTTTATTTGCGTTTTGCCATTGTTTAAGTAAAAAGTTAACCATCATAACCATGGTTTGGTTGCCATTAAGTAATTGTAACTCGCCATTGCTGTTACGTACGGCTACACCTAGCCTGTCACAATCTGGATCGGTGCCTATAACAATATCTGCTTGTGTTTTTTCGGCTAAATCTAAAGCCATTTTTAAAGCTTCTGGCTCTTCTGGATTGGGTGATTTTACAGTTGGAAAATCGCCGTTTGGTACTTCTTGTTCTTTTACTATATGTACATTTTTATAACCTGCACGTTTTAATGTTTCTGGTACGGCTGTTATAGATGTGCCATGTAAAGATGTAAACACAATGGTTAAGTTATCTTTAGCTTCTTGTGTGGCACCAACTAATCCGTTTTTTACAGATGCATTAATAAAAGCATCATCTAGATCTTTACCTATGTATTCTATTAGTGTGTTATTGGCTTCAAATTTAATATCGGCGTAATCTAGTTTATTTATTTGTTCTATAACTTTGTTATCGTGCGGTGGTACTAATTGTCCGCCATCTTGCCAGTATACTTTGTACCCGTTATATTCTGGTGGGTTGTGAGAAGCCGTTAATACAATACCACAATGGCAGTTTAAATGTTTAACTGCAAACGATAATTCGGGTGTGGCACGAAGGTCTTCAAATAAATAAACGTGTATTCCGTTTGCCGAAAAAACATCGGCCACTAACTTAGCCAGCGATTTGCTGTTGTGTCTACAATCGTAAGCAATAACCGCTTTTGGAGTTTCATTAGGGAATTTTTCTAGCAAATAATTACTTAAACCTTGTGTGCTTTTACCTAAGGTATATTTATTTATACGGTTGGTGCCAACCCCCATAATGCCACGCATACCACCAGTACCAAATTCTAAATCTTTATAAAAGCTTTCCTGAATGTCTTTAGGGTTATTAGCTATGCTGTCTTTTATTAAAGATTGTGTTTTAGAGTCAAAGCCTGGTGTTAACCAAGAATTTATTCTTTTTAATATGGCAGGTTCTATGTGTATCATGTTTTTATTTTATGGGTTAAAATAAGTATATGTTAATTGAAATTTAATTCTTTTTTTATAGTGTATCGTTTTTTGTCTTGTTTTGTTCTTAATATAATTTCGCCTAGAAATCCAGCAACAAAAAACTGTGTTCCTATAGCCATGGTCGTTAGCGCAATGTAAAATTCTGGTCGTTCTGTTATAAGCCTTCCTGCAGTATTAAAAAATAATTTATCTATGCCAAGGTATAACGAAAATGCAAAACCTATGGCAAACATTATAAAACCTAAAGCACCAAAAAGATGCATAGGGCTTTTGCCAAATTTAGATAAAAACCATATGGTTATAAGGTCTAAAAAACCGTTAATAAAACGTTCCATACCAAACTTGGTTTCGCCATACTTTCTGGCTTGATGCTGCACCACTTTTTCGCCTATTTTAGTAAAACCAGCGTTTTTAGATAATACCGGTATATATCTATGCATTTCACCATTTACATCTATATGTTTTACAACGGTGTTTTTGTAGGCTTTTAGTCCGCAATTAAAATCATTAAGCTGTACACCCGATGTTTTTCTAGCGGCCCAATTAAAAAGTTTTGAAGGTAAATTTTTTGCGATAACAGAGTCGTATCGCTTTTTTTTCCATCCAGAAATTAAATCAAAGTTATCTATTGTAATTAATTTATATAATTCAGGGATTTCGTCGGGACTATCCTGTAGGTCGGCATCCATGGTAATTACAACATCACCAGCTGCTTTTTTAAATCCGGCATGTAAGGCTTGCGATTTGCCAAAATTCCGTAAAAATTTAATGCCTTTTACGTGGTTGTTTTTTATGGATAATTTAGAAATAACATCCCAAGATTTGTCTGTGCTCCCATCATCAATAAAAATAATTTCATAAGATAATTTGTGGGTAGCCATAACCTTAGCAATCCAATCGTGCAATTCTAATAAAGATTCTTCTTCGTTAAGAAGCGGTATGACTACAGATATATTCATGTAAAATATTGAAAAATGTAAGGTTCAAAAATAAAGAATTTATTTGGCGTTAAGTTATTTTTTTTTCATCACTGCTGCTATAAGTAGACCAATAATACTTAATGGCAGTAAATAACTTGTTACCATACCTGTAAAACAGTTTTTTAAGCTGTATAAGTTTTGAGATTTTACAATACCAACCATTTTGTCTATTTCCTGATTAGACATGTGCATATTTTTATACACAAGTGTTAACTCTGTTATAGATTTATCTTTTAATAACAAGGCAGCATGGCTATCTATAAAATTAAAAAGTATGTATGTAGCTGTAGTATGAATTAATAAGCCTATAAGTATTGTTATAAAATAAGCCGAAAAAGCATTTTTAAATGATAATAAAGTTTTAGTACTTACCCTAGATTTATAAACAGCAAAAAAACCAAACATAATTACAATAGCATAAATTAGCAATCCGTAGGTTGTGTTTACAAATAAATCTAGATTTATTTTGTATGCAGCAAAGGTCATTATAGCGAGTGTTACTCCTAGAATGAGGCCGTATTTTTTTGCTTCAGATTTTAAAGGTTGTTCCATTTTATTAGTATAATTTTACACGATGTTATATATGTGTAGCCTCAAAGATAATAAAAGGGAGTAGTTTTAGTTAAAATAAAAATTAAAAAAGTATTGTAGGTTAATAAAAAATATTTAAATTTGCACTTCCAAAATAGAATAGAATTAAAGCATTTAGCGATGAGAAAAGGTATACACCCAGAAAATTATAGAATAGTAGCATTTAAAGATATGTCTAACGACGATGTGTTTTTAACAAAATCTACAGCAAATACAAACGAAACTCTAGAAGTTGATGGTGTAGAGTACCCATTAGTAAAAATGGAGATTTCTAGAACATCACACCCGTTTTACACTGGTAAATCTAAATTAGTAGATACAGCTGGACGTATTGATAAGTTCAAAACTAAATACGCTAAATTTAAAAAATAATTTAGTTTTACATAATACCAAAAAAGCCTTTAATATCATATTAAAGGCTTTTTTGTTTTATAAATTATTTTATTTTTACATGCTTATTCATGCATTTATATAAATATATTACACTATGAATTACATTCTTTTTGATGGCCCTGCAAGAAATAATTTATTACCATTTACATATACACGCCCTGTAGCAGATATTCGAATTGGTATTTTAACCATTAGAGAAAAATGGGAGTTTGTTTTAGGAGGAACTATAACGACTATAACAGAGGACTATTTATCTGATAAATACCCTATGGTAGAAATGAATGTTAATATAATGATAAATGCATCTTATTTACCAACCAAAGGTTTGGTTGAAAAAGTAAAAAATTTAAAGGAAAATCAGGCTGTTTTTAATGGTGATAACCTGGTTGCTTTTTATACCGTTAACGGACAAGAAGATATAGATTTTGATACCTATGAAGCCTTAATATACAATGAAGATACATTATGTGTTGAGCATACTTGGGATATTTTCTCTAAAAATGATACTGCTATTATAGAAGACTATAATTTACTAACAAAAGATAGGGAAACGCAAAAAATTCCAGATAGTGTTAATGTTATTGCTCCAGAAAATATATTTATAGAAGAAGGTGCTAAAATAGAATTTGCTACACTTAATGCTTCCAAAGGGCCAATATATATAGGTAAAGATGCCGAAATTATGGAGGGATCGATAATTAGAGGGCCATTTGCACTTTGTAACAATGCTACTGTAAAATTAGGAGCTAAAGTCTACGGGCCTACAACCGTTGGACCCCACAGTAAAATAGGAGGCGAGGTTAATAATTCTGTTATTTTTGGATATACAAATAAAGGACATGATGGCTTTTTAGGGAATGCTGTACTTGGCGAATGGTGTAACTTAGGTGCCGATACAAACAACTCTAATTTAAAAAACAACTATGCCGAAGTAAGGCTGTGGGATTACAAAACCGAAGGTTTTTCAAAAACAGGTTTGCAATTTTGTGGCTTAATGATGGGAGATCATAGTAAATGCGGAATTAATACGATGTTTAATACAGGTACAGTTGTAGGTGTAAGTGCTAATATTTTTGGTAGTGGTTTTCCGCGTAATTTTGTACCTAGTTTTAGTTGGGGAGGGAGCGCAGGTTTTAAAACCTATAATACAAATAAAGCTTTTGAAGTGGCTACTAAAGTTATGGAGCGTCGTGCTATAGAGTTTACAAAGCTAGATCAAGATATTTTAGAGGAGGTTTTCGAGCAGACACAAAAGTACAGAAGGTCTTAAAAAAACAGTAATTAACGATTAACTGTTTAAATATATCGTTGATTTATATTACTTTAGTGAGCTTTTATTTTAATGTATGACTCCTTTTTTTAAAAGTGTAAACAAAATTTCATTATTTTACTTTTTAGCTATCGGCTTAGATGTGTATGTAAAGTTGTATTTACCTATAGTTCCGTACCGCTATATATCTAAAGCTATTATGCTTAGTTTGATTACACTGCTGTATTGTTTTAATAATAATGAGCAAAGTAAAAAGAACAAGACCTTTGTTATTATAGCATTGATGTTTTTTATTTTTGGTGATGCTTTTGTTTTATGGCATCAAAATTTTATTTTTTTAGCTATAAGTTTAGTGTTCTTTTCTTTTGCAAAACTATTTTTAAGTTTTAGGTTGTCTCATAAATACGATTTTAATATAGGTAGTTTAATACCTATATCGATAGCTATGTTTATTTATACTGTTGTTATTTTCAACTTAATTTATAGTAATTTAAATAACTTTTTAATACCGGCTATAGGTACTTTTTTTGTATCATTATTGCTATTTCAATTTTCAGCTTTAAGGCAAGGAATCGTTAATGCTTTTAGCTATTTTTCTGTTTTATTAGGTGTTTTGTTTTATATTATTTCTGAAAGTATGATGGCTGTAAAAATATTTAATGGTCCTTTTTTATATCAAGAACCATTAATTATTATTTTTTATAGCTTGTCTCATTATTTAATAATTATAGGCCTTATTCGAGAAAGGGTTATCAAAAAAGATATATCTACTCTTTTATAACATGTTTAAGGTTTAACAAGTTGGTAGGGTTAATATCTAGACCTTTTACTTTTTTTGATGTAAATCGTATAACCTCGTCATAAAATAAAGGAATTATTGGAGCTTGCTCCATAACTAAAGCATCCATTTTTTTATATAATTTTGTTCTTTGTTCGGTATTAGTTTCAAGATATGCTTCCTCATACCATGTATCAAATTGGGTGTTTTTGAAATGTGTATAATTAGGGCCATTCGGGGCTAAGTTTTTGCTGTAAAATAGAGATAAATAATTTTCTGCATCAGGATAATCGGCTATCCAACTCGCTCTAAATAATTTTAAACGACCATGCGCTTTTGCGTCTTTTAATGTCGCAGCAGGAATAACATCTATATTTACAATAAGACCTGTTTTTTGTAGCTCTCGTTGTATGTATTCGCAAAAACTTAAATAATTACCTGTTGTTGTAATAGTAATGGTTGGGCTAGGGTTTCCTGTTTTTTCAATATAACTTTTTACAAGTTGTTTTGCTTTTTGTGGGTTGTAACTATAACCAACTGTGGGGTTGTAGCCGGGTAAACCCTTGGGTATAAAACCGCCTTGTGCCGCATTCCCTATGCCGTTACGTAAATAGGTTATCATTTTTTGTCGGTCAAAACCGTAGTTTACAGCTTTTCTAATTAATAACGACTGTGTTTCTGGGGTGTTAGAGTCCATATAAAAACCAAGATATTCGGTGTTTAAATATGGACCTCTAAGCATTTGCGTTGTTTTTTTATAAGAAGGCTTTAGGTTTCCATTGGCTGTTAATAACTCGTCTTTGTAAGAGCTATCTAGGCCAGATATAAAATCAATATTACCTTGAACAAATTGTAAAAATTCACTTTGTTTATCGGGTAAAAAAGTAATAGCTACAGCTTCTAAATAGGGGAGCGCTCTGTTATTTTTATCTTTTTCAAAATAAAGTGTGTTTTTCCTAAATACTAATTTTATGTTTTCTTCCCAACGTTTAAATTTAAAAGGACCTGTACCAATAGGTTGCGATCTAAAATCACTTTTATATAATTCTACAATTTCTTTAGGAACCACAGAACAATATTTCATGGTAAGTAAACCTAAAAAAGCAGGAAACGGTTGTTTTAAAGTTATTTTAAAAACAGTATCGTTAATAGCTTTAAAATGATTTACTTTATTAAGTACCCAACTTCCAGGCGATGCTATTTGTTTATCTAATAGTCTATTAAAACTATACTCGAAATCTCTAGCTTTAACTTGTCTAGTAGAGTCTTTGCCAAAACCTTCGTGTTTATGGAAAAACACATCTTTTCTAAGTGTAAATTCATAATCTAAAGCATTTTTAGATATGCTCCAGCTTTTGGCAATACATGGCTTAACATTTAAGTTGTTGTCCATTTGCACAAGTCCGTTAAATAATTGATTAACGGCCCATATATTGGCATTGTCTTTTGCATATGCAGGATCTAGGGAACTAATGTTTTTATGTTCATTATATCTAAAAACAAGATTGTCTAGTTTTGTTTTATTGCTGTCGCTACACGCTAAAAAAACGCAAAAAAATAGAAAAATGAATAAGTAACGGTACCAATTTGTCATAAAAAATATGATTTATTATGTCTGTAATATTGTATACATCAAAAGTATGCTTTTTTATATCCAATTTTTATAAAACTAATTTTATATTAAGTATTGCTTTTTTCTTGTATGGTATTAAAGCATAGTTTTTTTACTAACTTTGCGTTTTTATTATATACACATGAACGCTAAAAAAAAAGTTGCATTTTATACATTAGGGTGCAAGTTAAATTTTTCTGAAACTTCTACAATAGCTAGACAGTTTGTAAACGAAGGTTTCGACCGGGTAGATTTTACAGAATCAGCCGATATTTATGTTGTAAACACATGTTCTGTAACAGAGAATGCTGATAAACGTTTTAAAAGTATTGTAAAACAAGCTCAAAAAAATAATGCGGATGCCTTTATTGCAGCAGTTGGTTGTTATGCACAATTAAAACCTGAAGCATTGGCTAATGTTCATGGTGTAGATTTGGTTTTAGGTGCTACAGAAAAGTTTAAAATTACAGATTATTTAAACGATTTAACTAAAAACGATTTTGGCGAGGTGCATTCCTGCCAAATAGAAGACGCAGATTTTTATGTGGGGTCTTACGCTGTTGGAGATAGAACGCGTGCTTTTTTAAAAGTACAAGATGGCTGCGATTATAAATGTACATATTGCACCATACCTTTGGCGCGAGGTATTTCTAGAAGCGATACTATGAGTAATGTATTAGCAAACGCCAAGGAAATATCGAGTCAAGATATAAAAGAAATTGTTTTAACAGGAGTAAATATAGGCGATTACGGTAAAGGGGAGTTTGGTAATAAAAAACACGAGCATACGTTTTTAGATTTAGTTACCGAGTTGGATAAAGTAGAGGGAATAGAACGATTACGTATATCTTCTATAGAGCCTAATTTATTAAAAAACGAAACCATAGATTTAGTTTCTAAGTCTAGAGCTTTTGTACCTCATTTTCATATTCCATTACAGAGTGGGAGTAATGAGATTTTAAAAAAAATGAAAAGAAGGTATCTTCGAGAAGTATATGTAGATCGGGTAACAAAAATAAAGGAGGTTATGCCTCACGCTTGTATTGGTGTCGATGTTATTGTTGGTTTTCCTGGAGAAACAGATGAATTGTTTTTAGAAACATATCATTTTTTAAGTACTCTAGATATCTCTTATTTACATGTTTTTACATATTCCGAACGCGATAATACCGAGGCTGCAAATATGCAAGATGTAGTGCCAAAAAATGTAAGAAGCAAACGAAGTAAAATGTTAAGAGGTTTGTCGGTTAAAAAACGTAGAGCTTTTTACGAAAGTCAAATAAATAGTACAAGAAGTGTGTTGTTTGAAAGCGAAAATAAAGAAGGGTATATTCATGGTTTTACAGAAAACTATGTAAAAGTAAAAGCGCCTTGGAACCCAGAATTAATAAACCAAATACACCAAGTGCAACTTACTAAAATAGACGACGATGGTTTGGTGCGTTTTAATTTTAAATAAGATGTTATTCACATAAAAAAAAGCCGAAACTAAATTTTAGTTTCGGCTTTTTTTATATCCTTACTCCAACAGGAAGCATACGTTTATATTTTCTATTACCACGAACAAATTTTGCTATTTCTGGACTCGTTGGCATAACGCTTAAATTTTGTTCTAAAATTCTTTCGAAAATAAGGGTTAGAAATTCTTTTTTGAAAGTGTCGTCTTTTAAGTTTTCTGGTATGATAAGTTTTGTTAAGAAAATTTTTCGTTCTTGTATAGAATATTCTACTAATGCTAACTGATTATCAATTTGAACCTCAAACTGACGTGAGAAATCATTATCTATTAATTCCATTGTTTCAACCATAATCCGTATATTTTGCTTAAAAAAAATAAAAAAACATTTATTTTCTCACGCAAAATACAAAATAAAACGTTAAACTTCATTTTTACTTTTGTTAAAAGCTTATTTTTTAAATAATTAACACGTTTGTTTGCGTTGTATTTAATTGTAAATAAACTTTAAGTTTTGAATTTTTTTCCTAATGAATAAAAAAAAAATACATATTTATTTAATGCCAGGTATGGCTGCAAGTCCTTTAATTTTTGAACGTATTTCATTACCTAAAGATCAATTTGAAGTGCATTTATTAGAATGGATTTTACCAAATAATTACAATGAATCTATAGAGAGTTATGCTAAAAGAATGTCTGTATTTATAAAGCATGACCACTGTGTTTTGTTGGGCGTATCCTTTGGAGGTGTTTTGGTACAAGAAATAAAAAAGTATATTACTGTTAGTAAACTAATTATTGTGTCGAGTATAAAATCTGTATCCGAACTTCCAAAACACATGCTATTAGCTAAAATAACAAAAGCTTATAAGTTGTTGCCAACACAGTTAGCTAGTCGCCTAGATCTTTTAGAGAAATATGCTTATGGCGACTTAGCATCTAAACGTGTCGAATTGTATAAAAAATACTTGTCGGTAAACGATACTGCTTATCTAGATTGGGCCGTAAAAGAAATGTTAAACTGGCAACAGGTTTTACCAGATGATAGTTTAATACATATTCATGGAGATAAAGACGGTGTATTTCCTATAAAAAACATTTCTAAATGTATCGTAATAAAAAATGGCACCCATATTGCAATATTAAATAAGTATAAGTGGTTTAACGAAAACTTACCAAGATTAATTTTGGAAGATTAATGTTACTTATTTTTAAATATTGTTATAGATTTATAAAAAACTTTTATAGAATGAAAATATTACAAAAGGCACTCGCATTTGTGGGGCTGCTAAGCTTATGTTGTTTGTTTATATATGCATTTCAAAATGCTCCTACAGACGAGAATTTTGAAAAAAAAATAATAAACGACTATAATGTTTATGCGCTAAATGTACCGGATAATTTAAATTTTGCAGGCGAGAAAATGCCTTTAAATAATCCAGATATTTTAGAGCGTATGGATCGTGAGCTTTTGGTAAATACTTATTGGCAATCTAATGGGTTGCTTTTGTTTAAAAGAGCCAATAAATATTTTCCAATAATAGAGCCTATTTTGGCAGAATATGGAATTCCAGACGATTTTAAATACCTTGCTGTTATAGAAAGTGGTTTAACAAATGCTGTTTCTCCGGCTGGTGCAAGAGGTGTTTGGCAAATTATGCCTGCAACAGGAAAAGAAGGAGGCTTAGAAGTGAATAAAAATGTGGACGAGCGTTATCATTTAGAAAAATCTACACGATTAGCTTGTCAATACTTATTAAACTCCAAGGCGCAATTAGGTTCTTGGACTTTAGCGGCTGCAGCTTACAATGCAGGAATTGGAGGGGTGTCAAAACAGTTAAGAATTCAAAAAGTACCAACTTACTACGATTTGCTTTTAGGTCAAGAAACAGGTCGTTATGTGTTTAGAATTGTCGCACTTAAAGAAATACTAAGTAATCCTACTAAATACGGTTTTAATTTTAGAGACAAAGATTTGTATACCCAAGTGCCAACTTATAAAGTAGAGGTAGATACTGCTATAACTAACTTTACAAATTTTGCTAAGCAGTTTGGTATTAATTACAAGCAACTAAAAATACACAATCCTTGGTTAAGACAAGGGCATCTTAATAATAAATCTAGAAAGCGTTATTTAATTAAAATACCAAAGCAAGGGTATTATAATTAAATAATTAGTATTATAAGAAATAAAAAATCCCAACATTTATTAAATGTTGGGATTTTTTATTTAAGTCGTATTTTAAAAATTATCCTCTGCGTTTTTGCGCTCTAATAGATGAGCCAGAACCAAAATGTTGTGTAGGCGCTTGTGCGCGTTTCATATTTTCTTTCATCATTTTTATTTGATCGGTAAGCATACCTTGTTTGTCAAGTTTTTGAGCTTCCGACAATAATTTTTGAGCTTCTTGTTTTCTTCTTTTAGAAAAAGCAATACCTGCTAAATTTAGTTTAGCCATTGCTAAATCATGATCCATAGAAAGTCCAAGAGCAATAGATTTTTTAAAATATTTTTCGGCATCTTTCATATTAGTTTGAGAAACCATAATACCATGTAAATAGTTAAAATAGCCTTGTTGTTTTTTTACAAGTGCTGCTTCCGGATTTTTAATTTTATTTAACCAAGCCTTAGCACCTTCAAAATCTTGTTTTCTTAATTTTAAAAAGGCTAATAAAATAAACTCGTTTTTGAAGTATAGAAATATAAAAATTAGCGATAATAGCAAAAGCATAATACCATTACCAATGTAACCTTCTGTAAATTGATAAACTGCATAGGCTATAATACCAGCTGCTATAATTAACTTTATAACTTTATTGTACATTTAAAATATGTTTTTTTTGATTTTATTTTTTAGAATATGCTACAAAGCCACTCTATTTAATTTTATAAGCCACAAAGAAACTAATTTTAATTAAATTTAGTATAAGAGTTCTAGCAAAAAATAACACTGTTTAAAGAATAAAAGGAATGTGTTGTACTACATTTGTAGTAATGAAACTCTAAAATGAAATATTTTTTAAAAACTTTTGTCAAAGTAAAAAAACTAACTATATTTGCACTCAGTTTTAGGTAAGGCCTAAACTACAGAATTTAAGATAAGATTTAAAGATATAATAAAATGAGTAAAAGAACGTTTCAACCGTCAAAGAGAAAAAGAAGAAACAAGCACGGTTTCAGAGAAAGAATGGCTTCTGCCAATGGTAGAAAAGTACTTGCTCGTAGAAGAGCTAAAGGTAGAAAGAAAATATCTGTTTCTTCTGAAACTAGACATAAAAAATAATGATTGATATTTGTTCATAATATAAAGGTATTGCTTAATGGCAATGCCTTTTTTTATATATAGTGAAGTCTATTTGTAACGATTTATAATAAAACACAATACAGTAAAAAATGCCAAAAAATTCTAAACTTAAATCTATTTTAATTATTGGGTCTGGGCCAATTGTTATTGGGCAAGCTTGTGAGTTTGATTATTCAGGAACCCAAGCGTTAAGATCGCTTAGAGAAGATGGGATAGAAACTATCTTAATAAACTCTAACCCTGCAACTATAATGACAGATCCATCTATGGCAGATCATGTATACTTGCTACCTCTAAACACAAAATCTATAATTAAAATTTTAAAGGAGCATCCGCAAATCGATGCCGTTTTACCTACTATGGGTGGGCAAACAGCTTTAAATTTATGTATAGAAGCAGATGAAAAAGGAATTTGGAAAGACTTTGGAGTAGAGATTATTGGTGTTAATATTGATGCCATTAATATTACTGAAGATAGAGAGCAGTTTAGAGAGTTAATGATAAAAATTGGAGTGCCTATGGCACCTCAAGCAACAGCTAATTCTTTCTTAAAAGGTAAAGAAATAGCTCAAGAATTTGGTTTTCCATTAATTATTAGAGCTTCTTTTACATTAGGTGGTGCAGGAGCATCGTTTGTGTATAAAGAAGAAGATTTTGATGAGCTTTTAACCCGTGGGTTGGAGATTTCTCCTATTCATGAGGTCATGATAGATAAGGCATTAATTGGTTGGAAAGAATACGAATTAGAGTTATTAAGAGACTCTAACGATAATGTTGTGATTATCTGTTCTATAGAAAATATGGATCCTATAGGGATTCATACAGGAGACTCTATAACCGTAGCTCCTGCTATGACACTAAGCGATAAAACGTTCCAGAAAATGCGTGACATGGCGATACACATGATGCGTAATATTGGTGACTTTGCTGGTGGATGTAATGTGCAATTTGCTGTATCTCCAGACGAGAAAGAAGATATTATTGCCATAGAAATTAACCCACGTGTATCACGATCTTCTGCTTTAGCTAGTAAAGCAACAGGTTACCCTATTGCAAAAATAGCAGCTAAATTAGCCTTAGGATATCACTTAGATGAATTAAACAATCAAATAACAAAATCGACATCGGCGTTATTCGAGCCAACATTAGATTATGTTATTGTAAAAATACCACGTTGGAATTTTGATAAATTTGAAGGTGCTGACAGACAGTTAGGACTTCAAATGAAATCTGTTGGAGAAGTTATGGGTATTGGTCGCTCTTTTCAAGAAGCGCTTCATAAAGCCACGCAGTCTCTAGAAATTAAACGTAACGGTTTAGGTGCCGATGGTAAAGAGAATAAGAATTACGATCAAATTATAGAGAAATTAACATATGCATCTTGGGATCGTGTGTTTATTATTTATGATGCCATAGAAATGGGAATCCCATTAAGTCGTATTCACGAAATTACAAAAATAGACATGTGGTTCTTAAAGCAATATGAGGAATTACATATGCTTAAAAACGAAATTTCTACTTTTACTATAGAAACGATAGATAAAGAATTACTTCTAGAAGCAAAGCAAAAAGGTTACGGAGACCGACAAATAGCACATATGCTTAAATGTTTAGAAAGCCAAGTGTATTCTAAACGTGAAGAATTAGGAATAAATCGTGTTTACAAATTAGTAGATACTTGTGCTGCCGAGTTTGAAGCAAAAACACCATACTACTATTCTACTTTCGAGAGTGATATGCAAAAAGCGGGTGGTGAGCGTTACCCAGACAACGAAAGTGTTGTATCTGATAAGAAAAAAGTTATCGTTCTAGGTTCGGGACCAAACCGTATTGGACAAGGTATCGAGTTTGATTACTGTTGTGTACACGGTGTATTAGCAGCGGCCGAATGTGGTTACGAAACTATAATGATTAACTGTAACCCAGAAACGGTATCTACAGATTTCGATACAGCCGATAAATTATACTTCGAGCCTGTTTTCTGGGAACATATATACGATATTATAAAGCACGAAAAACCAGAAGGTGTTATTGTGCAATTAGGTGGGCAAACAGCTTTAAAATTAGCAGAAAAACTTACCAAATACGGTATTAAAATATTAGGAACTAGTTTTGAGGCTTTAGATCTAGCCGAAGACAGAGGTTTATTTTCTAACATGTTAAAAGAAAATAATATTCCTTACCCTAAATTTGATATTGCAACCACAGCAGACGAAGCATCGGCAATTGCAGATGTACTAGACTTCCCAATATTAGTAAGACCTTCTTACGTACTTGGTGGTCAGGGTATGAAAATTGTAATTAATAAAGAAGAGCTAGAAAAGCATGTTGTAGATTTATTAAGTAGAATGCCTGGTAACCAATTGTTATTAGATCATTACTTAGATGGTGCAATAGAAGCAGAAGCAGATGCCATTTGCGATGGAGAAAATGTATACATAATAGGTATTATGGAACATATAGAACCATGTGGTGTACACTCTGGCGATAGTAACTCATTACTTCCTCCTTTTAATTTAGGCGATTTAGTAATGGAACAAATAAGAGAACATACTAAAAAAATAGCATTAGCACTTAACACCGTTGGTTTAATAAATATACAGTTTGCCATTAAAGACGATACTGTTTACATTATTGAAGCAAACCCTAGAGCATCTAGAACAGTGCCATTTATAGCTAAAGCTTATGGAGAGCCTTACGTTAACTTTGCAACCAAGGTAATGTTAGGTGAGAAAAAAGTAACAGATTTTGATTTTAAACCAAAATTAAACGGGTACGCTATTAAACAACCTGTTTTTTCTTTCGATAAGTTCCATAATGTAAATAAAAAGTTAGGTCCAGAAATGAAAAGTACCGGCGAAAGTATCTTATTTATAGATAGTTTAAAAGATGACGCCTTTTATGATTTATATTCTAGAAGGAAAATGTATTTAAGCAAATAAATTGTGTTTTTAACGATTTTTGCACAAACTTAGGTTTAAATTAACTTAAGTTTGTGCAAAAAACACATGAGATACAATTTATTTTTTTTGACTGCTCTATTATCTATTAGTTTGTTTGCACAAAAAAATGCTTTTAAAAAGGGATATTTTATAACATTATCAGGAGATACAATTAATTGTCTTTTAAAAGATAAAAAAAGAAAAACAATTAATGAAAGTTTTAAATATAAGCTTTTAGAAGATGGAAAAGAGTATGAAAAGAATATAGAAGAAGTGAAAGAATTTGGTATCGAAAATGTATCAAAGTTTATAACAAAAAATGTTCTAGTAGATTTTTCAAATCAATTGTCTATTTCTAGAGCTCCTGATTTAAGAAATAAAAACGTACTTCTAAAAGTTTTAATAGAAAGTCCTGAAGCTAATTTATACGTTTTAAACGATAGTAAGTTTAATAAAAAGTTCTTTTTTTCTATTAAAAACAACGAAGCTATAGAGCAGCTTGTATACAAAAAATATAATGTTACTTCTACACAAGTAGGAACAAATAATTATTATAAACAACAACTAATAAATAATTTAAGTACTTGTCAAATTTTCGATAAATCTAAACTCAGTAAAGTTGATTATGCAGAAGATCAATTTATTAATATATTTAAGTTATATAATGAATGTTCTGGATATAAATATGTGGTTTACAAATAAAAAAACAAACCTATTACATGTGAATACTTTAACTTTAAGAGTATCCTAAATTTGTTAACTATAAAAATAGGCGAGGTTTTAAAATCTCGCCTATTTTTATACTATAACTTTTTTTATTATAAGGTTACATTGTAGGTTCAAATGACTTATTTTAAAACTGATACATCTGAAACTAGAAAATAATTTATAAACGAGAAACAAATTGTGATTTTTTTGTCTTAAAAGTTGATTGAAAAAGTCATATATAGACAATTCCACTACTAACTATTAAAAAACTGATTATAGAAATATAAAATTACTATATCATGAATAATA
This sequence comes from uncultured Algibacter sp., assembly GCA_937936645.1. Classification (GTDB taxonomy): domain Bacteria; phylum Bacteroidota; class Bacteroidia; order Flavobacteriales; family Flavobacteriaceae; genus Postechiella. The sequence continues at coordinate 520 of CALHCQ010000107.1, read as the reverse complement.
ATAGTGGTTATTTATTTTAGAATAAAGAGTAACTTTTTTGTATTGTGTGAGCAATGAATTTTGTAATAGAGAAAATATAAAATATATTCACGAACTTCTACATGTTAAAACAGTTGATAGGATTGTAGAATAAGCTTTTATAATTTGTTCTGTATACTTTTAATGACGTTATTTCGGACAAGCGTTAATAGTTAATATATTCTATTAACAATATAAATAATTAAAAAATAGACATACAATTTATAATATGATTGAAGGTCCAAATTAATTTTCAATCATATTAAAAAAGGGTTTAACTGTTTTAAAGTTAAACCCTTTTTTTGTACCAAATTTTGGTTATTGTAGAATTTTATAATCTTTGGTTTATTTTTTTAATAAATTAAACTCAAAAATAATATCAATTCTATTTGATATTTTTTTGGAAACGACTTTTGGAATTTTTATATCAAAGTCAGATGGTTTTACATTAAAACTTCCAGAGATGCTAATAATATTATTTTGCATACTCATTTTTGCTTCA
>CALHCQ010000106.1 GCA_937936645.1 uncultured Algibacter sp. | reverse complement strand
AATATGTCTGCCATTTGCTTAATAACTTGTACAGGGTAGTTACCAACCGATGTTTCTCCAGATAACATCACGGCATCTGCACCATCCATTACAGAGTTTGCAACATCGTTTACTTCAGCTCTAGTTGGTGTTAAACTATCTATCATAGTTTCCATCATTTGCGTAGCAATAATAACAGGTATTCTAGCTTTTTTAGCTCTTAATACTAATTGCTTTTGTATTAATGGCACCTCTTCTGCAGGAACTTCTACACCTAAATCGCCACGTGCAACCATTAAACCATCACATTGTGCAACGATTTTATCTATATTGGTTACTGCTTCTGGCTTTTCAATTTTAGCTATAATTGGTATTTTAAAAGCACTATGTTTAGCTATTAAGTCTTGTAGTTGCATTAAATCTTCGGCATGACGTACAAAAGACAAAGCAATCCAATCTACTTCTTGCCCTATTGCAAAAATAGCATCGTCTATATCCTTCTTTGTAAGTGCAGGCTGAGAAATGTTTGTATTAGGTAAATTAACACCTTTTTTAGATTTTAAAGGACCTCCTTGTATAACCTTAGCAACAACTTCGTCTTTTAAGTTGGTAGACACGACTTCGAAAATTAATTTACCATCGTCTAACAAAATACGTTCGCCCGGTTTAGCATCTTGAGGAAACGTTTTATAAGTCATGTAAACACGATCTTTTGTACCTTCAAAACGTTCGCCTGTTGCAAAAATAATTTCATCGCCAGCATTAACAACAACTTCTTCTTTCATTACCCCAACTCGAAGCTTAGGTCCTTGCAAATCACCTAATATAGAAGCGTTATAACCATACTCGTCATTTAATTCACGTATTATTTTAATACGTTCTTCTACATCGCTATAATCGGCATGCGAAAAGTTAATTCTAAATACGTTAACACCTTCATCAAGCATTCCCTTTAAAACTTCTTTGGTACTTGAAGCAGGTCCTAGTGTCGCTACTATTTTGGTTTTTTTTCTTACTGGCATTAGTTAAAAATTAAATTATCTTTAGATTTTAATAAACAAGCATCTATAGTATATGCAGTCGCAATTTGGGGTATACTATGTATGGCGTCTATTATCTTTTTTTCTTTATTTTGGTTATGTTCTGTTTCAATTTTTAAAAAAAAATTAACTTGTTTTTTTTCTGGAATAAGATGAAACGTTTTTATTATTTTTTGATCGGTACTAAATAACGATTGCTCGCTAGCTGTTACTTCTACTTCTCTTCTGCAAACATTAGATATTAGGCTCCAAGTTGTTTGTTGCCTATGGTCATCCCATTGAAACACAGAAAATGATGATTTATTATATATATCTAAATCTACGTCTGTTCTATTAAGTCTTAAGTCTAGTTTATCGTTTAAAAGATAAGCTAATCTATAACCTTCTATAGCGCAATGTATTGCTATTAAAACATAATGCTCATCGTCAACAAAATCGTCTAGAATAAGTTTATGTACAGCCATAGGTTAAATTATAGTTGTAAATATAAGTTATTAAAAATTTAATAAAGACACATTTTTGCTAATCTTAACAAGAAATTGACAACGAAAACGTTGTAGTGTCGTTTTTTTTGGGTGATTTATTAAATCATTTTTGAAATGCTATTTTGAAATGCAAAAAAGGCACGCTTTGCTGCTTTCTCTTCTGCTTTTTTCTTTGAAGTCGCTCTGGCTTTAGCTGCCAATTTATTATCTATAGATAATTTTACAGAAAAATGACGAAGATTGTCATTTCCTGTATCCTCATAGACATGAAAGTTAAATGATTTTTTTTCTTTTTGACACCATTCTATGAGTAAGCTTTTATAACTAATAACTTTACCTTCCAGTTTAGTTATATCTACATGTGGTGTAATAATTCGCTTGTATATAAATTTTTCGCATTGCTTATAACCTCCATCTAAAAAGATAGCTCCTACTAATGCTTCAAAAAGATTACCATGAATATTATCGCCAAATTGGGTTGCTGGTATCTTACTTTCTACTAACTTAATTAACTTTAGTTCTTTACCTAATTCATTTAAATGCTTTCTACTTACTATTTTAGATCGCATTTTTGTTAAATAGCCTTCGTCGCCACTTGGCACTTCAAGATAAAGATACGACGCTATAACGCTGCTTAACATAGCATCACCTAAAAACTCTAAGCGTTCGTAGTTAATAGCATTTCCCGACGCATCTTTTATATTCATAGATCTGTGGGTAAATGCGTTTTTATAGAATGTAATATTTTTAGGCTTAAAGCCTAAAATTTTGCTTAATTCCATAAAAAAACTCCCGTTGCGTTTAAAACGGGAGTTAAATATGTTTCGAATATACTTCATCTGATAATTAATAATTATTTACTTTAAAATCAGATATAATAAACCATGTTTCATTTTAATGTAAAATTTAATTTATCGTTATGGTTTATATAGTCGAGTTTTAATCTATTTTTTTGAATACTACACAAGCATTATGCCCGCCAAATCCAAAGGTGTTACTCATAGCCACTTTAACATCTCTCTTTTGAGGTTTGTTAAGTGTTAAATTTAATTCTGGATCAATGTTTTCGTCAACCGTTGTGTGGTTAATTGTAGGTGGTACAATACCATGCTCCATAGCTAATATTACCGATATGGCCTCTATAGCTCCTGCAGCACCAAGTAAATGGCCTGTCATTGATTTTGTTGAATTAATATTTATGTTCTTGGCATGATCTCCAAATACTTCCGAAATTGCTTTAAGCTCTGCAACATCTCCTAAAGGTGTCGATGTACCATGTGTATTAATATGGTCTACCTCTTCAGGTTTTAATCCTGCATTCTCTAAACAATTTTTCATAACGGCTATAACACCGATACCATCTGGATGAGGTGCAGTCATGTGATATGCATCAGAAGACAATCCGCCTCCTGCTATTTCAGCATATATTTTAGCTCCTCTGGCTTTTGCATGCTCGTATTCTTCTAGAACTAGTGCTCCTGCACCTTCTCCTAAAACAAAACCATCTCTAGATCCATCAAATGGACGTGACGCTGTTTCTGGACTTTCATTTCTAGTAGATAATGCGTGCATGGCGTTAAAACCACCCATACCAGCAATAGTAACTGCTGCCTCGCTTCCTCCTGTTACAACAACATCACAATGTCCTAAACGTATCGTGTTAAGGGCATCGAACATAGCATTAGCAGATGAAGCACAAGCAGATACTGTTGTGTAATTTGGCCCCATAAATCCATGTTTGATGGATATATTTGCAGGCGCAATATCGGCAATCATTTTAGGAATAAAGAATGGATTAAATCTTGGTGTTCCATTTCCAGACGCAAAATTTAAAACTTCTTGCTGGAATGTTTCTAAACCTCCAATACCTGCTCCCCATATAACACCTACTCGCATTTTATTAACGCTGTCTAGATTTAATTTGGCGTCTTCGATGGCTTCGTCTGCTGCTACCATAGCATACTGTGCAAACTTGTCCATACGACGAGACTCCTTTCGATCTATAAAGTCGGTAACTTTAAAATTCTTTAATTCGCAAGCGAATTTAGTTTTAAAGAGTTCGGTATCATAATATGTTATAGGCGCAGCACCACTCTTTCCACTAATTAGACCATCCCAATATTCGTCTTTGGTATTGCCTATAGGTGTTAAAGCACCTAATCCTGTGACTACAACTCGCTTTAGTTCCATAAATGTAATGCTTATTATTTAGCTTCTTCTATATAAGAGATAGCTTGACCAACTGTAGCAATGTTTTCAGCTTGATCATCTGGAATTTGGATATCGAATTCTTTTTCGAACTCCATTATTAATTCTACAGTGTCTAAAGAGTCTGCTCCTAAATCGTTTGTGAAGCTCGCTTCCGTTACAACTTCGTTCTCGTCTACTCCTAATTTGTCTACGATAATCGCTTTTACTCTTGATGCAATGTCTGACATAATTTTTTAATTTTAAGTTTTAATTAGTTCGCAAAAATAAAAAACTTTATTTTTAAAACCCACCTTTAGTTTAAAAATGTGACAGTATTTTATAAAAATACTTTTTAAAGTATTTTTGCAAACCGTATTATTTGTTAATATTTATTCTTTTTTTTGTTCGAATATTAATCACATTAATCTGTAAAAATGAAACGTATTGTAATTTTTGCCTCTGGAGGTGGTACCAATGCCGAAAACCTAATTAAGTTTTTTCAGAACAGTAGTAATGCTTCTGTTATTCAAGTATTAACCAACAACCCGCATGCCAAAGTTCTAGAACGTGCTAAAAATTTAAACGTAAGCGCATTGTCTTTCAACAGAATGGCATTTACAAAAACAGACGACGTGTTACATATTTTAAAGGCAGCAAAACCCGACCTTATTATTTTAGCGGGTTTTTTATGGAAATTTCCAGAACATATATTAAATGTATTCCCTAACAAAGTTATAAATGTACACCCTGCACTTTTACCAAAATATGGAGGAAAAGGCATGTACGGCATGCATGTGCATAAAGCTGTGGTAGAAAACAACGAAACAGAAACAGGCATAACCATACATTATGTTAACGAGCATTACGACGAAGGCGCTATTATTTTTCAAGCAAAATGTAGCGTAACTTCTAGTGATACCCCTCAAGACGTCGCTGCAAAAATTCATGAATTAGAAATGGAGCATTTTCCTGTAGTAGCAAATAAACTCTTATCTTAACAAGAAAAATTATTTTATTTCAATTTTATTACTGATAGCTAAGCAATACTATGGCTAGTAAGAAAAAAAAATATTATACCGTTTGGCAAGGACATAAAACAGGTGTTTTTGAAACATGGAATGCCTGTAAAAAACAGGTAAAAGATTACCAAGGTGCCCAATACAAATCTTTTGCTACACTAAAAGAAGCAAAAGAAGCATTGGCAGGTAATTATTTTAATTTTGTTGGAAAAAACACAGCCACTAAAAGTCAATTATCACCGCAGGAACTAAAAAAAATAGGATTGCCAAATTACAATTCTATAGCTGTAGACGCTGCCTCTAGCGGTAATCCAGGCATCATGGAGTATCGCGGTGTGGATACAAAAACTAAAAAACAACTATTTATACAAGGCCCCTTTGCCCAAGGCACCAATAACATAGGCGAGTTTTTGGCCTTAGTACATGGTCTAGCTATGCTAAAAAAACACCATAGTGACCGCATTATATATACGGACTCTAGAACAGCTATGAGTTGGGTAAGAAAAAAAAAATGCAACACAAAGCTAGAACGCAACACCAAAAACAAACCTGTTTTTGATTTAGTAGACCGTGCTATAGAATGGCTAAATAACAACACTTACACATCAACCATAGTAAAATGGGAAACCAAAGCATGGGGAGAAATACCTGCAGATTTTGGAAGAAAATAAATCTTAATTAAAATTTTATGTAATGTATCTATTCTTTTGACTACTAATGGTATATAAAGAAATACGATGTATAAATACAAACTTATAATTGCAATATTATTTTTGCCTTTTTTTATGCTTGCCCAAAACTCTTGGGAGCTTAAAAAAAATGCTAATGCAATTAAAATTTACACACGTACTACTAGTAGCTCCGACATTAAAGAATTTAAAGCAACAACAGAAATTGATGCGCCACTAGACACTATTTTAAACAAACTAATAATTGGTCCTAAATACACTAAAAATTGTTTACCAGATATTAATTATTTTGTAGAAAAAATAAACAAAAACCAATCTATTTACTACTCTTATAAAGATCTACCCTGGCCTGCCAAAGACAGAGATGTAGTCACTTTATTAACCATTAATAGAATAGACAACAAAACAGTTACATTAACATTGAATGGTAGTCCTTACCATTTACCAGAAAAAGACAAAACTATTCGTGTTAAAAACTTTACAGGACATTGGATCCTTAAAGAAGATGAAAATCAAAAAACATCGGTAACACACGAATTATTCTTAGATCCCGAAGGGCAAATCCCTTCTTTTATTATTAATACTCTTTTAGTAAATGCACCCTATAAATTATTTAGAGATTTGCATAAAACAAGCCAAAAGCAATCTTAGTATGTTTTGTATCTTTAATATGCATGACTTTGTAATTAATCATACTATATTTGCATAAACTATCACTTTTTTATTATGAGCAAACTAGTAATTGTTGGTACAGTAGCCTTTGATGCTATTGAAACTCCTTTTGGCAAAACCGATAAAATTCTTGGTGGCGCGGCAACCTATATAGGCTTGTCTGCATCACAATTTAATGTAGACACAGCAATAGTATCTGTTGCAGGAGGCGATTTCCCTCAAGAATACATTGATCTATTATCTAACAAAAACATAGATTTATCTGGTTTAGAAATAGTAAAAGAGGGCAAAACCTTCTTTTGGAGCGGTAAATATCATAACGATATGAACTCAAGAGACACCTTAATAACAGAGTTAAACACACTAGCAGACTTTAACCCTGTTGTTCCAGACCACTACAAAGATGCCGAAATTGTTATGTTAGGTAATTTACATCCTTTGGTACAACAAAGTGTGTTAAACCAAATGACAAAAAAACCAAAATTGGCTATATTAGATACCATGGATTTTTGGATGGACTGCGCTCTTGAAGATTTACATGCTGTCATTAAAAATGTAGATGTTATTACTATAAACGACGAAGAAGCAAGACAATTAACTGGTGAATATTCGCTTGTTGTAGCTGCAAAAAAAATACATGCTATGGGTCCTACCTATGTTGTTATTAAAAAAGGAGAGCACGGTGCGTTATTATTTCACAATAACGAAGTATTTTATGCCCCTGCATTACCTTTAGAAGAAGTCTTCGATCCTACGGGAGCTGGAGATACTTTTGCAGGTGGTTTTGCCGGTTATTTAGTAAAAACAGATGATATATCTTTTGAAAACATGAAAAAAGCTGTCATTTACGGTTCTATGTTAGCTTCATTCTGTGTCGAAAAGTTTGGAACAGAACGCATGCAAAACCTAACAAGCGCAGAAACGCATAAGAGACTATTGGAGTTTAAAGCCTTAACTCAATTTGAAATAGAATTAACGTAACTTTTTGCCAAATAGATATTTTTTAAATTTGTCTTTTATTTAGATTAAAATAAATTATTATTTCCGCGCAAGCGAAAACTTTAAGAACATATGAGTGATGCTTTAAAACATGAATGTGGAATAGCCATGATAAGGCTTTTAAAACCACTTGAATATTATAAAGAAAAATACGGTACAGCATTTTACGGTGTAAATAAAATGTACCTAATGATGGAAAAGCAGCACAATCGTGGTCAAGACGGCGCTGGTTTTGCAAGTATAAAACTAGATACTAAGCCCGGCGAACGCTACATTAGTAGAGTACGTTCTAGCGAGCAACAGCCTATTCAAGATATTTTTGGAAAAATTAACGATAGGATTAACAAAGAGTTTGAAGCACACCCAGAATATGTTGGAGATGTTGCTGCACAAAAAAGAAACATACCATACATTGGCGAGGTTCTACTAGGCCACGTACGTTACGGAACTTTTGGTAAAAATAGTGTAGAAAGTGTACATCCCTTTTTAAGACAAAATAACTGGATGCATAGAAACTTAATTATGGCAGGAAATTTTAACATGACCAATGTTAAAGAGCTTTTTGCTAATCTAATTGAGTTAGGACAGCACCCTAAAGATTATACCGACACCATTACTATAATGGAAAAAATTGGTCATTTTCTAGACGATGCTGTTAGTAAAATATATAAAGACTTAAAAAAAGAAGGTTACAACAAAAGACAAGCGTCACCGCTTATAGCCGAGCGATTAAAAGTTGCTAAAATTTTAAAACGCGCTGCAAAAAACTGGGATGGTGGTTACGCTATGGCCGGACTTATTGGACATGGCGATGCTTTTGTTTTAAGAGATCCTGCAGGAATAAGACCTGCCTATTATTATAAAGACGACGAAGTTGTTGTAATAGCATCGGAACGACCTGTAATACAAACAGTATTTAATGTTGATTTTGATGATGTTAAAGAATTAGGACCTGGACAAGCCATTATAACTAAAAAATCTGGGGAGGTTAGAATAAAGAAAATACTTGAACCTCTTGAGAAAAAATCATGTTCTTTTGAGCGCATCTACTTTTCTAGAGGTAGTGATGCCGAAATTTATCAAGAGCGAAAAATGTTAGGTAAGCTTGTTATGCCTAAAGTACTTGAGGCTATAAATAACGACACCAAAAACACCGTGTTCTCTTTTATACCAAATACTGCCGAAACTTCGTTTTTTGGTATGGTAGAAACTGCCGAAGCTTTTATAAACAAGACAAAAACAAATGCTATTTTAAATGGTCAGCGATCACTTTCTGCAGAAAAGGTAACAGAAATCTTATCAGAGCGTGCTAGAGTAGAAAAAATAGCTATAAAAGATGTAAAATTAAGAACCTTTATTACCGAAGATAGTAGTAGAGACGATCTTGTTGCTCATGTTTACGATGTTACCTATGGTGTTATTAAGCCTAACGATAATTTAGTTATTATAGACGATAGTATTGTAAGAGGTACAACATTAAAAATGAGTATTTTAAAAATGTTAGACCGCTTAAATCCTAAGAAGATTATAGTTGTATCATCTGCGCCACAAATACGCTATCCAGATTGCTATGGTATAGATATGGCTAACCTAGAAGGACTTATTGCTTTTAGAGCCGCCTTAGAGCTTTTAAAAGATGCTAATAAGTATGACATTGTTAAAACTGTTTACGAGAAATGTTTAACGCAAACGGAATTAGAGGATAAGATGGTTAAGAATTTTGTTAAAGAAATTTACGATCCTTTTACTCCTGAACAAATTTCGGATAAAATTTCTGAGCTGTTAAGTGATGATAGTATTAATGCAGAAGTTAAAGTAATTTTCCAGTCTGTAGAAGATTTACATAAAGCTTGCCCAGACCATAAAGGTGATTGGTATTTTACGGGTAATTACCCAACCGTTGGAGGGAATAGAGTGGTTAACCGTGCATTTATTAATTTTTACGAAGGCAATAAAGAACGTGCTTACTAATTAACAATTACACAGTATTAGTGTTAAAAATACAACAAAAACACTTTTAAACTTAAATAACGACCATTAAGCTAATAAATATTTTAGTTACGGAAAATAGATATAAATTAGTACTACCATAACATAAGTAGGTTAAGTTCATGGTAGATTTGGGGCAAAAAAGGTGGACGTAAGTTCACCTTTTTTTTATTCACTTCTTTTGACTCTTAACATAAAAAAGCCTGAACATATTTATGTTCAGGCTTTTTTAAATATAAGCAACTATTTTAAATTGCTTTATGAATTGTATACCATGTTTTTAAAGCTCTAAAGCTTTCTTTACATCGTTATTCATTAATAACTCTTCTGGGTTTTCTAGAGCTTCTTTAACAGCTACTAAGAAACCGACACTTTCTTTACCATCTATAATTCTATGATCGTAAGATAGAGCCACATACATTATTGGTCTAATAACAACCTCTCCATTTATAGCAACTGGACGTTCTACAATGTTATGCATACCTAAAATTCCACTTTGTGGTGGGTTAATTATAGGCGTAGATAACATACTACCAAATACACCTCCATTAGTTATGGTAAAGGTACCTCCGGTCATCTCATCTACGGTAATTTGTCCGTCTCTTGCACGAAGTGCTAAACGTTTTACTTCAGACTCTACACCTCTAAAACTTAAGTTTTCTGCATTTCTTATTACAGGTACCATTAGCCCTTTTGGACCAGATACTGCGATACTAATATCGCAAAAATCGTAAGAGAGCATTTCTTTACCGTCCATCATAGAATTTACGGCTGGGTACATTTCTAAAGCTCTAACTACTGCTAGTGTAAAGAAACTCATAAAACCTAAGCCTACACCATGTTTAGACTTAAATTCCTCTTTATATTGACTACGTAGAGCAAATATAGGAGACATATCGACCTCGTTAAAGGTTGTTAACATAGCTGTTGTATTTTTAACCTCAACTAAACGCTCTGCAACTTTACGTCTTAACATAGACATTTTACTTCTAGAAGTACCACGGTTACCTCCTGAAGGTGTACCCATTGATGGTACTGCTTTAACAGCATCATCTTTAGTTACTCTTCCTGCTTTACCAGTACCAGAAACGCTAGATGCTTCTATGCCTTTTTCTGCTAATATTTTTTTAGCTGCTGGGCTTGCGCTACCTGTAGCATATGTTTTTGTTTCTTTTGCTGCTGCTTTTGGCGCTTCGGCTTTAGGAGCTTCGGTTTTAGTTTCTGCTTTTGCTTCGCCACCTTCTGGTTTTGCAGCACTAGTATCGATGTCGCATACAACAGCTCCAACCTCTACAGCATCGCCTTCTTCCGCTTTAAGCGTAATAATACCGCTTGCTTCTGCAGGCAATTCTAGAGTTGCTTTGTCACTATCAACCTCGGCAATAGCTTGATCTTTTTCGACATAATCGCCGTCTTCAACTAACCATGTTGCTATTTCTACTTCTGTAATAGACTCGCCTGGTGAAGGCACTTTCATTTCTAAAATCATTCTTATAATTTTATAGGTATTCTTAAAACTTTCTTATTTTATGCAAAAACGGTATCAATAACTTTTTGCTGTCTTCTTTTATCTCTAGTACTAGAACCTGGTGCTGGCACCGAGCTATATGGTCTAGATATTACTTCTAATTTTACGGTATTAAAACGTTCTAACATGTGGCTCCATGCACCCATATTTTTCGGTTCTTCTTGCGCCCAAATATACTGTTCTGCATTTTTGTAACGATCTATAACCCCTTGTATTTTTTCTAAATGTAACGGGAATAGTTGTTCTATTCTAATTAATGCCACATCGTTTCTATCTAAATTCTCACGTTCTGCTAATAAATCGTAGTAAAATTTACCTGTACAGAATACTAATTTTTTAACGCCATCTGGGTTAATAGTATCATCTATAACTTCTTGAAATTCGCCACTAGAAAGTTCGCTTATGCTAGACACAGCTTTTGGGTGTCTTAATAAACTTTTTGGTGTGAATACAATTAATGGCTTTCTAAAATCGCGCTTCATTTGGCGACGTAGTAAGTGGTAAATGTTTGCTGGTGTAGAACAATCGGCTACGGTCATATTATCGTTACCACAAAGTTGTAAGTAACGCTCTATTCTTGCAGATGAATGCTCTGACCCTTGCCCTTCGTAACCATGAGGTAACAAGACGACTATACCGTTTTGAGATTTCCATTTATCTTCGGCTGCCGATAAATATTGATCGAATATTATTTGTGCACCATTACTAAAATCTCCAAACTGTGCTTCCCATATGGTTAATGTATTTGGATTTGCCATGGCATAACCATAATCGAAACCAAGAACACCATATTCTGACAGGAATGAATTGTAAATGTACATTTCACCCTTGTTATTTGGGTTTGTGTTTAATAGATTTATACGTTCTTCTGATATTTCGTCTCTTAAAATAGCATGACGGTGGCTAAATGTACCACGCTCTACGTCTTGCCCAGAGATACGCACATTGTAACCTTCTTCTAGTAAACTTCCGTAAGCTAAGGTTTCTGCCATACCCCAATCTAGAGTATCGGTTTCGAAAATCATTTTATCTCTACCTTTTAGTATACGCTCTGCTTTTCTTAAAAACTTAACACCTTCTGGTACCGTAGATACGACTTTAGATATCGCTTTTAATTTATCTTCGGCATAACCTGTATCTTGTGGTTGTAACATAGATTCTACGCCTTGACGCTTAAACTCTGTCCAACGCTCTTGCATAAACTCTCTCACTTTAGATGAGTCTGCTTCTTTAGATTTTACGTACTCACTTTCTAGAAGCGCTTTAAAATCGGCAACTATTTTTTCTGAGTAAGCTTTATCTATTGTATTTTCTGCGATAAGTTTATCGACGTATATTTTAAAAGGGTTATCGTGTTTAGATATCTCTTTATATAGTTTTGGTTGTGTAAAACGTGGCTCATCACCTTCGTTGTGTCCGTATTTACGGTAACCTAATAAATCAATATAAACATCTTTTTTGTAACGCATTCTATAATCTAACGCCATTTCTACAGCATGTACTACTGCTTCGGCATCGTCTGCATTAACGTGTAATACAGGAGAAAGCGTTACTTTGGCTATATCTGTACAATACGTACTAGAACGAGCATCTAGGTAATTGGTTGTAAACCCTACTTGGTTGTTTACAACAATGTGTACGGTACCACCTGTTTTGTAGCCATTTAACTGGCTCATTTGTGCAACTTCGTATGCAATACCTTGACCTGCTATTGCGGCATCACCATGTACTAATATTGGTAGTATTTTAGAGTCGTCGCCATTGTAATCGTCGTCAATCTTAGCTCGAGTAATACCCTCGGCTACGGGGGCTACAGTTTCTAAGTGCGATGGATTAGGCACCAAATTCATTTTTATGGTTTTACCATTTTGAAATGTCTTATCGAGTGTTAAACCTAAGTGATATTTTACATCTCCATCTATATTTTCGTCTTCGAAATCCTTACCATCAAACTCACTAAGTAGCTCGTGCATTGGCTTTCTAAAAATATTTACTAAGGTGCTTAAACGCCCACGGTGTGCCATACCTAAAACACACTCTTTTACGCCATATTTTTCTACAGCATAAAACATAGCATTACTAATAGCTGGTATTAAAGACTCTCCTCCTTCTAGAGAGAAACGTTTTTGCCCAACGTATTTTGTTTGTAAAAAATTCTCGAAATTAACCGCTTGGTTTAATTTTGATAGAATGTATTTTTTTGTTTCTGCAGAATATGATGGTTGGTTGTCGTTTACATTAAGTTTACTTTGCCACCAATCTATAACTTTTGGGTTTCTAAGGTACATGTATTCTACACCAATAGAACTGCAGTATATGCGATCTAAGTGTTGTAAAATAATACGTAAAGGCTTAGAGCCAATACCTAAAACTTCTCCTGCTTTAAATACAGTATCTAGATCGCTTTTAGACAATCCAAAATTTGCTATATCTAGTGTAGGCTCGTAAGTTCTACGATCTCTTACAGGGTTTGTTTTTGTAAACAAGTGTCCGCGTACTCTGTACCCGTCTATTAATTTTAAAACTTGAAATTCCTTCTGTACTTCTTCAGGAATTTGTGTTAAAACGCCTTGTTCTCCATCTGTGTTTTGCCCGTTGTCTTCGCTACCTAAATCGTAACCTTGAAAAAAGGCTCTCCAACTTGGCTCTACGGCATCAGGATTTTTTAAATATTGATCATATAAATCAGCAAAAAATGCTGTATGTGCTGCGTTTAAAAAGGAAAATTTATCCATTATTACTTTTATACTATATCGATTAAGTCAAATATATTTTATCAAAAATACAAATTTTACCAAAAGTAGATGATTCTTTTATTATATTTATGCAGGCAACCTATTCTTTTAAACAATAAGTTGTTTTTGTGTTAATTATTTAAAAAAAACTAAATTTCATGACTCTTAATAACAAAATTTGCAAAAATATAATTTGTCTTTTCTCTGTTTTCATATGTTTTACCTACTCGGGACAAGCTCAAAAGTTACCTGAAACGTCTCCTAAAGAAAAAAGTGATTTTTGGAAGAAGGTACGTTTTGGTGGCGGATTTGGACTAGATGTTACTAATGGTTTTTTTGGAATTACCCTTGCGCCTAGTGCTATTTATCAATTTAACAATAAATTATCTTTAGGTGCAGGTTTAAATGGAGCCTACAACAGTCAAAGAAGTGGTTTTAAATCTACCATTTTAGGTGGTAATTTAATTGGGTTGTATAATGTTTTTAGAGGTTTTCAATTATCTACAGAATTAGAGCAACTTCATGTCAATAGAAATATAGAAACGAGTACTTTAAAAAATAATTTTTGGACTACAGGTTTGCTTGTAGGTGCAGGTTACAGGCAAGGTAATGCCACTTTTGGTGTGAGATACAATTTATTGCATGACGACGATAGTATTTACTCTACAGCATTAATTCCTTTTGCACGATTTTATTTTTAATAGTCTCGCAAAAAACAACTTTTAAGAATATTTGTTTTTAAACCATACTTTTTGCCATTCGCGTCTTAATACTAAAAAAGACACTTGCTTTGCTAGATCTACAGTATCATTACCATCTAAGGCTTTAACTTGATTTTCTGGCACATCAATTATATACAATAAGTTTAAATACTCGGTAAACTTTTCTTGTATAAGATTATAAATAGTTTCGTGTAATAGGTGTTGTAAACTAAGCGGCAAAATGTCTTCGCTAAAATCTAAATCTATATTAGCCAACAAAAAATCTTTATTTAATTGTTTAATTAATTTTTGATATAAATTTAAGTCGTTAGCCTCGGCTATTAATTGATTAAAACTTGCTGGTAATTGCATTATACGGTTCTTCGCATTAAATTTTCACCAAACAGCTTTAACATATCCTTTTTATCGCTTGGTATATTTAAAGTGTCTAAAACTTGAAAGGCTTTATTTGTGTAATGCTCAATTTCTTGTTTTGTTAAAATTGTTGCTCCTGTAGATGTAAATAGCTGCTTAACAACTTCAATCTTATTGGTATTATCGTCTAAATTTTTACTAAATAAATCTTCTAATAAAATTTTATCTTCTTTTGACGCATGCTCTAAAGCTTTAAGATATAAGAATGTTTTCTTGTTCTCTATAATATCGCCACCTATTTGTTTTCCAAAAGTTTCTGGAGTACCAAAAGCATCTAAATAATCGTCCTGCAATTGAAAAGCAATACCCAAATAACGCCCAAATTGATACACCCCTTCTTG
>CALHCQ010000105.1 GCA_937936645.1 uncultured Algibacter sp. | reverse complement strand
TAGCTTTTAAA
The DNA here is from genome assembly GCA_937936645.1 of uncultured Algibacter sp. Taxonomy (GTDB): domain Bacteria; phylum Bacteroidota; class Bacteroidia; order Flavobacteriales; family Flavobacteriaceae; genus Postechiella. The sequence continues at coordinate 3,613 of CALHCQ010000105.1, read as the reverse complement.
AGTGGTGTGTATAAAAAAACCACCATTCTAAAAAGAACAGTGGTTTTTACATCCGCGAAAGCGAAAATATTATGAGGTGTTTATCCTAAGTTAACACGTTTAAAACCTGTTAATGCTACGTCTCCGTAAGAAGCAACATACTTTGCAACATCTATTTTTTCATCTTTAATAAACTTTTGATCTAATAAACATTGTTCTTGATCTAAGGTTGTATTGTCTGATATGAAACGCTCCATTTTACCAGGTAAAATTTTGTCCCATATTTTTTCTGGCTTACCTTCTGCAGCTAACTGTGCTTTAGCTTCTTCTTCTGCCTTAGCTAATGCTTCTGGTGTTAATTGTGCCATAGAAATGTACTGAGGCACGTTTTTAAGTGTTTTACCTAAACGTCCTAGCTCTATGTTATCTTTTTCTATTACTGCTATTCTAGCTTCTGTTTCAGAGGCAATGTAAGCAGGGTCGAAATCTTTGTAAGATAATGTTGTTGCTCCCATAGATGCGATTTGCATAGCTACGTCTTTAGCAAGAACATCGGCCTTATCTACCACTTGCGATAAACCAACTAAAGCAGCAATTTTGTTAATGTGTACGTAAGTACCAACATATGCAGCTTCTAATTTTTCGAAAGCGTTAATTTCTAATTTCTCTCCAACGACACCAGTTTGCTCAATTAATTTTTCTGCAACAGTCATACCATCAAAATCTGCAGCTAAAAAAGCTTCTTTGCTATCGTAATTTAAAGCGATATCTGCTAATTGGTTTGCTAAAGCTAAAAAGTTTTCGTTTTTACCAACAAAATCAGTTTCACAACCTAATACAATGGCAACACCTGCTGTGTTGTTTGCATTAACTTTAGATACTGCGGCACCTTCGCTAGACTCACGATCTGCTCTTTTTGCTGCTACTTTTTGTCCTTTTTTACGTAAAACCTCGATCGCTTTATCGAAGTCACCTTCGGCTTCAACTAATGCTTTCTTGCAGTCCATCATACCTGCACCAGTAGCTTGTCTTAGTTTATTTACTTCAGCCGCTTTAATTTTTACTGTAGTACTCATAGTAATTATAATTTAAAAAAAGTCGTTCAATATATTTTCAATAAAGAAAAGAACTAAACGACTTAATGGTGTTGTGTTAATGTTATTTTATTCTTCTTCAGTAGCTGCTGCTTTTACTGGAGCTGCTTTTGGCGCTTCAGTTTTTGCTGCTTTGGCTTCTTTTTCAGATTTACGCTCTGCTAAACCACCAGCGATAGCGTTTGTAACGTGAGTTAAAATCTTATCTATTGATTTAGAAGCATCATCATTTGCAGGGATCACATAATCAACTTGACGTGGATCAGAGTTAGTATCAACCATTGCAAAAATTGGAATGTTTAATTTTTGAGCTTCTTTAATCGCGATATGCTCACGCTTGATATCTACTACAAATAAAGCACCTGGTAAACGTGTCATGTCTGTTATAGAACCTAAGTTTTTTTCTAACTTAGCTCTTAAACGGTCTACTTGTAAACGTTCTTTTTTAGACAAAGTCATAAACGTTCCGTCTTTCTTCATTCTATCAATAGTAGCCATTTTTTTAACGGCTTTTCTAATAGTAACAAAGTTAGTTAGCATACCACCTGGCCATCTTTCTGTAATGTAAGGCATGTTAATACCTCCAGCTTTTTCTGCTACGATATCTTTAGCTTGCTTTTTTGTAGCAACAAATAAAATTTTACGACCCGAGTTAGCAATTTTAGCTAATGCTGCACCTGCTTCGTCTATTTTTGCCGCTGTTTTATATAAGTTAATTATGTGGATGCCGTTACGCTCCATATATACGTAAGGTGCCATGTTTGGATCCCACTTACGTGTAAGGTGTCCAAAGTGTACACCTGCTTCAAGTAATTCTTTTACTTCTACTGCCATTTTGTAATAGTTTACGTTCTGTTGAATTAGCAATAATTAAGTGGTCCTTATAAATAAATTCGCCTTAATTATTTAGATGCTAAACTAATTCCTGTGTGTAACACAGGGCAACAATAACTTTTTGTTTTGTGCCAAATTGCTTTGGCTATTTTTTTATTGGTTTCAACATTATATACACATATAGTAAATAGATGCGTAATAATGTTGATGGTAATATTAACGTTTCGAGAATTGGAATTTCTTACGTGCTTTCTTCTGTCCGAATTTCTTACGTTCAACCATTCTAGGGTCTCTTGTTAATAAGCCTTCTGGCTTTAATATAAGTCTGTTTTCTGCATCAAGCTCACACATTGCGCGAGATATTGCTAGACGTACAGCCTCTGCTTGACCTGTAATACCACCTCCATATACATTTACTGTAATATCAAAGTTGTCGTCATTGTTAGTCAAAGCTAATGGTTGCTTTACTTTGTACTGTAATGTCGCTGTAGTAAAGTAGTTAGCTAAGTCTTTTTTATTAATTGTAATGTTCCCTTTTCCTGGGGCAACATAAGCACGAGCAACAGCCGTCTTTCTACGGCCAATTTTGTGAATTACTTCCATGTTATTTAAATTCTTCTAAGTTTATTGTTTTTGGCTTTTGTGCTTCATGTTTGTGAGCTGTACCAACAACAACGGTTAAATTACGGAATAAGTTAGCGCCTAATTTGTTTTTAGGTAACATTCCTTTTACTGATTTTTCTACGAGTCTTGCAGGATCTTTTCCAAACAATTCTGTCGCAGTTAAACTTCTTTGACCACCTGGGTAACCTGTGTGACGGATATAAGATTTATCGGTCCATTTGTTACCTGTTAAGTTGATTTTTTCTGAATTGATAACAATAACGTTATCTCCACAATCAACGTGTGGTGTGAAGCTAGGTTTGTGTTTTCCTCTTAAAAGTTTTGCAACTTTAGAAGCTAAACGACCCAAAGTTTGACCTTCGGCATCCACTAATACCCACTGCTTATCTACAGTGGCTTTGTTTGCCGAAATCGTTTTGTAGCTTAATGTGTCCACGTTTTTTTATTTATAATTATTAAACATTCTTCTCTTTAAAAGAGTTTGCAAATTTACGATTATAATTTTGATTACCAAATAGTAGGCTTGTATTCTTTTATTTAATTTAAGTGTTTTAAAAACAGTTGTTTATGTGTGTCTTGGGTTTGTTAATTAAAAAAAGCCAAACAATTATAAAATTGTTTGGCTTTCCTTACATATATTATATGGATATTTACTCTTTACCCAAGCCTATAACTAAGCCTCCTGTAAAAAATGTAGATATGCCAACATTTCTACCAGAAATGACTCTTCCTGCTGCTGCACTAAGCCCTAAGTTTTTTATAATAGGTACATATACATTTAAACCTATTCTAGAGTAGTCTACTTTGGTTTCTGGAAATCTGCCTCCAAAATCTGGATCGCTAATGTCTAAGCTACCGTTACTTTTTTGAGCATCAAACCAAGCATCTACATAAAAGTATTGTGCAGCATAACCTAGTTTAATTTGTGCGTTTACACTGTTTGGTACGTCAAATTTACCACCGTCACCAAGGCCAAAAGTATTGTCTGCTTCTCCTTTAAGGGCATAACCTACAAATGCATTACCAAAAAAACCAGACTTATCGTTGTATTGTAAACCTAATTTAGCATCTATTTCTGGAGC
>CALHCQ010000104.1 GCA_937936645.1 uncultured Algibacter sp. | reverse complement strand
TACTGCTTTTGTGTGGAGTTTTGTGGGATATTAATTAGTAAAATTTAACATTATGAATAGACTAAGAAACAGGGTACAGTTAATAGGGAATTTAGGTAGCGATCCTGAAATATTACATTTAGATTCTAATAAGGTTTTAGCGCGATTTAATGTGGCAACCAACGAAAGTTATAAAAATGCTAAAGGAGAAATTATAACAGACACACAATGGCATCAAGTAATAGCTTGGAATAAAACGGCTTTAATTATAGAGAAATATGTTACCAAAGGCCGAGAAGTTGTTATAGAAGGGAAATTAACATCTAGAAGTTATGAGGATAAGCAAGGTGAAAAAAAATACGTTACAGAGGTTGTTTGCAACGAGTTGATTATTGTTAAATAATATTTAGACAGCTTTAAAAAAACATAGCACATAGTTTAAATACTAGTATGCTATGTTTTTAATTTTTAGCGATATCTTTATTGTAAAATCCGCCTTTGTTTTCTTTTCTAGCTATAGATTGGCTAATTATAAGATGTGCCACGTTAACCATGTTTCTTAACTCGCATAACGAAGCTGTTATTTTAGATTGTTTGTAAAAATCTTCTACTTCATTATAAATTAAATCGAGACGTTTAATGGCAGCTTTAAGCCTGCTGTCGCTACGAACAATACCAACATAATCTCGCATTAGAGCTTGTAGTTCTTCTAGGTTATGTTTAATAACAATATGTTCTTCTGGTATTATGGTGCCTTCATCATTCCAATTAGGAATAGTAATAGCTTGCGTTGTTAGGTCGTTATTACAGTGGTATTTATAAATCTCGTGCGAGTACACCATGGCTTCTAGTAATGAATTTGAGGCTAACCTGTTAGCGCCATGTAAACCTGTTCTAGAACATTCGCCACAAGCAAATAAATTAGTTATAGATGTTTTGCCATGCATATCTACATCTACACCACCACATAAGTAGTGCGATGCAGGAACAACAGGAATAAAATCGGTTTCAATATTAATATGATTTTCTAAACAGTGTTTATATATGTTAGGAAAATGTGCTATAAAAGCTGGCATGTCTAGATGTGTACAGTCTAAAAACACATGTGTTCCTCCAGTTTTTTTAAGCTCGTTGTCTATGCATTGCGATACAATGTCTCTAGAAGCTAGTTCTGCTCTATCATCATAATCTGGCATAAAGCGATGGCCTTTTTCATTTCTTAAATAAGCTCCAAAACCTCTTACGGCTTCTGATATTAAAAAAGAAGAACGACCGCCACGAACATCATACATTGCCGTTGGGTGGAATTGTATAAATTCCATATCCGATATTTTTGTTTTGGCCCTATAAGCCATTGCTATACCATCTCCGGTAGCAATAATCGGGTTTGTAGTGTGCCCATATACACGGCCAACACCACCAGATGCTAGTAAGGTGCTATCAGATTTTATGGTAATAATAGTATTCTTTTTTTGATCTAGTACATAAGCCCCGTAACAGGTGTTTGTTGCAGTGTTTTTATCTTTTACGTGGTGATTTGTAATAAGATCTATAGCGAAAAAATGAGGCAATAACCTAATGTTTTCTAATTGATGTGCACGTTCTAGTAGGGCGCGTTCTATTTCGTAACCTGTAATGTCTTTGTGATGTACAATTCTGTTTTCAGAGTGGCCACCCTCTTTACCTAAATCTAAATTACCGTGACTATCTTTATCAAAATTTGCTCCCCATATTAACAACTCTTTTAATCGTGCTGGGCCTTCTTTAACAACCATTTCTACAACAGCTTCATTACAAAGTCCGTCGCCAGCAATTAAAGTATCCTCTATATGTTTTTTAAAAGAGTCCTTATCATGATCTAAAACAATAGATACACCACCTTGGGCATACTTTGTATTAGATTCCTCTTCTGTAGATTTTGTAATAATTACAACAGAGCGATCTGGGTATTTTTCTGCTATTTTTACAGCAAATGTAAGTCCGGCAATACCAGAACCAATAACAAGATAGTTTGTGTTAATCATATTTTATTTCGACAGTTCTAACATACGTTCTATAGGTAGTAAAGCACGTTTTCTTATATCCTCAGGAACATCAATTTGAGGCGATTCGTTAAGTAAACAGTCATGTAATTTTTGTAGCGTATTCATTTTCATGAAGTGACATTCGCTACAAGCACACGTATTGTCTTCTTTTGCAGGGGCAGGAATAAGTTCTGTATGTGGCATTTCTTCTTGCATTTTATGCAAAATACCTGCTTCTGTGGCTACAATAAATTTTTGGTCTGCGTGCTCTTTAACATAGTTAATCATTCCAGAGGTAGAGCCTATGTAAGTTGCTGTATCTAGTATGTGTGCTTCCGATTCTGGATGCGCTATAATTTTATGATCTGGATATTTTTGATGTAAAGCAATAAGTTTATCTATAGAAAAAGCTTCGTGAACAATACAACTACCATCCCAAAGTAACATATCGCGTCCTGTTTCTTTTATAATATAGGCGCCTAAGTTTTTATCTGGAGCAAATATTATAGGGGTGTCTTTAGGTACAGATTCAACAATTTTTAAGGCATTAGATGAGGTGCAAACAATATCACTTAAAGCCTTAATATCGGCCGAGCAATTTACATAAGTAATCACCACATGGTCTGGATGTTTACTTGTAAATTCTGCAAAAGATTCTGGAGGGCAAGAGTCGGCTAGCGAGCATCCTGCATCTAAATCAGGTAGCACAACTGTTTTATCTGGACTTAAAATTTTAGCTGTTTCTGCCATAAAGTGTACGCCAGCAAACACAATCATGTCAGCATCAGTTTCTGCTGCTTTTTGCGATAAGCCTAAGCTGTCTCCAACATAATCTGCGATGTCTTGTATTTCTGCTACTTGGTAATAATGTGCCAAAATAACAGCGTTTTTTTCTTTTTTAAGGCGTTTTATTTCTTTTACTAAATCCATTATCAATGTTAAATTTATATACAATATAGCAAATAGTATACCTAAAAGCATATTGTAAAATACAAATATCTTAATTAATATGTGTACTTGAATAGTGAATACCTAAAAAAAATAGACTTATAAAATACTTTTAGCAATTTTATAAAAACATTAAACAATTGTTAAGTAAAGTGTAAAAAAACTAATAAAATAGAAAAGCTAGTCCAGCTAATGTGCCGTATGCTGCTTTCAATAAAACGTTAGAATTTAGCGTTAAAAAGCTGTACTATTTAAATAGTTATTAAAAAACAGATTGTTTTAGTTAAAAAGCATCAAAGATTTGTCTTATTTGTTTAATTATTCTTATCTATAAAACTTTATAGAATAGATTTTAATAAAACTTAAAAAAATTAATGATTTTTAAGGCTATGTTTATTACTTTTATGGCTAATTTTCAATAGAAGTGAAACGATGTCTGTAGAGCCAAAATTAACTAGATTTAATCAAAGTGTATTGTCTAAATATCAAATATACAACAGTATATTTATGACCTTACCTTTCGATTCCATAACAAAAACGGGAGTATTACTTCCTTTATTTCATGAAACTTGTGAGAAAGGTTTTGCCAATGGCGATAACCCAACTACAATTGTAGAAACGTTTTTTGAAAAATATCAAGGTAGAAGATCCGAATCAAGTCAAATAGATTTATTATTTAGATTTATTCAGTACATAGAAAGACAGGTTGTTTTGTTTGATGCTGTAGAGGATGCTGCATTCCCTATTGTTAATAACATGGATGGTATTGGTACTTTAAGAAATTTAAAAGATATCGCAAAGTCTGAAAATGCTTTAGCAGATTTAAAAGATTACTTAGAGGAGTTTAAAGTACGTATCGTATTAACGGCACACCCAACACAATTCTACCCAGGATCTGTTTTAGGTATTATAACAAGTTTAGCAGAAGCTGTAAAAAATAACAACCTAAACGATATTAATAATCTTTTTGCACAGTTAGGTAAAACGCCATTTTTTAAACGCGAAAAGCCAACACCTTATAACGAGGCGAAAAGTTTAATATGGTATTTAGAAAATGTATTTTATAAATCTTTTGGAGATATATACGATTACATACAACAAAATATTTATGATGACGATAAAATTAAAAACGAAATTATAAATATTGGTTTCTGGCCAGGAGGCGATAGAGACGGTAATCCATTTGTAAAGCCAAATACAACGGTAAAAGTTGCCAACAAATTAAAGAAAGCAATTCTTAAAAAATACTATGCCGATCTTAAAGATTTAAGACGTAAATTAACTTTTAGAGGTGTAGAAGAACGTGTTATTAGATTAGAAACTATATTATATAACTATAGTATAGATTTAAAAACAGAACACAAAATTAGTTTAGACGAATTACTAGAAGAACTAATTAGTATTAGAGATGTAATAAATAAAGATCATCAATCTTTATACGTGTCAGAAATTAATAGCTTAATAAACAAAATACACTTATTTGGTTTTAATTTTGCAATGTTAGATATAAGACAAGATAGTAGAATACACCACCAAGTATTTACTAGTGTTATAGATAATTTAATAAATATTGGGCATGCTTCATTCCCAAAAAATTATCACGATTTAAGCGAAAAAGAACAGGTTAAAATTTTATCTGAAGTTAAGACAGATAAACCTATAGATATTGATGCTTTTGAAGATGAAATGGTTTACAACACATTAAAGACCATTAAAATTATCAAGAAAATCCAGAAGTCTAACGGCGAGCGTGGTGCAAACAGGTATATTATTAGTAATAACCAAACAGCACTTAACGTTATGCAGGTTTTTGCCATGTTAAAACTAACAGCTTTCCAAGATAATTTAACAGTAGATGTAGCACCTCTTTTCGAAACTATTCCAGATTTAGAAAATGCTGCAGATGTTATGGAAGAGCTTTACTCGAATCCTGTATATAGAAAACATGTAGAGGTAAGAGGTAATAAGCAACATATCATGCTAGGATTCTCAGACGGTACAAAAGATGGCGGATATCTTATGGCAAACTGGGGTATTTTTAAAGCTAAAGAGCGCTTAACAGAAATTTCTAGAAAATACGATATTACGGTTATTTTCTTTGATGGACGTGGAGGACCTCCTGCTCGTGGTGGCGGTAAAACACATCAATTTTATTCATCTTTAGGTCCAACGGTAGAGGATAAAGAAGTGCAATTAACTATACAAGGGCAAACCATTAGTTCTAATTTTGGTACATTAGATTCGTCTAAATATAACTTAGAGCAACTAATAAGTTCGGGGTTATCTAACAGGTTAGGTAAAAACAACCAAGCTATGAGCGAAGAAGATCGTGTTGTCATGAACGATCTAGCCGATACAAGTTACCAAGCTTATAAGGACTTTAAAAGTCATCCAATGTTTATTCCTTATTTAGAGCGTATGAGTACTTTAAAGTATTACGCAAAAACAAACATAGGAAGTAGACCATCTAAGCGTTCTAATAATTCTGGAGGATTAGTTTTTTCTGATTTAAGAGCAATTCCTTTTGTAGGATCGTGGAGTCAATTAAAGCAAAACGTACCAGGTTTCTTTGGTGTTGGTATTGCTTTAAAGAAGTACGAAGAACGTGGCGAATTCCATAAAGTAGAGCAACTTTATAAAAATTCTAAATTCTTTAAGACTTTGTTAGAAAACAGTATGATGTCTTTAACAAAATCATTCTTCGATTTAACAAAATACATGTCTAAAGACGAAGAGTTTGGTGCTTTTTGGGATATTATTTATAACGAATACGTATCTACTAAAGCATTGTTATTAAAATTAACAGGCTATAAAGAATTAATGGAAAATGAGCCTTCTGGTAGAGCTTCAATTCAAGTAAGAGAATCTATAGTCTTACCGTTGTTAACCATACAACAGTTTGCACTTAAAAAGATTCAAGAACTAGAAAAAGCAGAAGTTCGTGATGAAGAGCAAATAAAAATATTCGAAAAAATAGTTACTAGATCATTATTTGGTAATATTAATGCGAGTAGAAACTCGGCATAAAAATTAATAAATAGTACAAAAAAGCCCTTTCTGTTTACAGGAAGGGCTTTTTTATTGGTTTTTTTTCAAAAAAAACTGTAATTTAAGAGCAACAGTTTTGCAATTAACTGTAATTATAAATTTAAAAACGAGCGTATGAAACCATTTAGATCAGAAATAAGAAACTCGCCAACTAGGGCAACCATAAAAATTTATTTAAGTGATTCTACATTAGACACTACTATAAAAAATGAATTGGAAAACTTTAATGGTGTAGAGTTTATAGAATTAAGAGAAAGTGTAGGTAGAAATAGAGCCGACGAGAATATTACTGTTTTTATTAAAAGCGAAGCCTCTATACACCAAGTTAAAGAAACTTTAGATACCCATTTACAATCGTATTTTAATACCGTAGCTTAAAGCTTTATTATATTGTTTGTTTTATTTTAAGAACAAAACAATATTCATTTGCGTAATTTTGCTGTAAATATTTATGAAATGCGTAAACTAAAAAATAGCGAACTAGACCGTTTAAGTGTCGATGCTTTTAAAAGTGTAAAAAAAACACCAATAATAATTATTTTAGATAATATTAGAAGTTTAAATAACATTGGTTCTGTTTTTAGAACTAGTGATGCTTTTTTAGTTCAAAAAATATATTTGTGTGGTATTACAGCAACCCCACCACATAAAGATATACATAAAACAGCTTTGGGAAGTACAGATACTGTTGCTTGGGAGTATGCCGAAGACACCTTAGACCTTGTAACAAATTTAAAAAACGAAGGCGTACAAATTTGTGCCGTAGAGCAGGCCGAGCGTGCTGTTATGCTAGATCAATTTAAACCAAAAGCCCATACCACTTATGCTTTTGTTTTTGGAAACGAAGTAAAAGGGGTAAAGCAAGACGTTGTAACGGCAAGTCATGACGTGGTAGAAATTCCGCAATTTGGCACAAAACACTCTTTAAACATATCTGTAAGCTGTGGTATGGTTGTTTGGGATGTGTTTAGTAAATTAAAAAGCCTGTAAGTGGCTAAAAAAAACAAAACACCTTGGCCAACTAAAGCCGTAATGAATCAAATTTACGAGCAAAAACTTTGGGGCGGCCAAGCGTTCGATTTTTATTCGGGTACTGGGTCGCATAGTCAAGATATCATTGCGCCTTATATAGATAAAGTTATTTCTTTTTTTAACCGGCATACCAATTTAGTTGTTTGCGATTTAGGTTGTGGCGATTTTAATATTGGGAAACATTTTGTGAGTCATGTAAAACAATACATCGCTTTAGATATTGTAGAGCCACTAATTAATAGAAATATAAAACGCTATAAATATCCCAATTTAACCTTTGCTTGTCTAGATATAGCAAACCACAACTGGCCAAAAGCAGATTGTATTATTTTGCGTCAGGTTTTGCAACATTTACCAAATAACGAGATTCTAAGTGTTGTAAATAAGTTGCAAAACTATAAATACATTATTATTACAGAACATCTTCCTGTTGGCAATTTTTTATCTAATATAGACATGATTTCTAGTCAAGGTATTCGTTTAAAAAAGCAAAGTGGTGTAGATTTGTTAAAACCCCCTTTCAATTTAAAAATTAAAGAAAAACAAGTGTTGCACAACTATGTTTTAAAAAATAATAAAGGGCGTATTTTAACACAGCTCTATACTGTTTTTTAGTCGTTGTCTACTATAACGAATAGTCTGTTGTTTTAAGTACTTCATGGTTAATTTCGTGCAATATCCAAATATAGTCGCTACGGTTATTAACAAAATCTTTGTTGGAGATATCTATAATTTTAACATTAAAATCGGTTTGCTCTTTTAAA
>CALHCQ010000103.1 GCA_937936645.1 uncultured Algibacter sp. | reverse complement strand
TACCAATAGCTTTACGTTTTTTCTCTGGATCTTCTATACCTGCTAAAGCGTCTAAAAAACGTTTCGATGCATCGACACCTTTTACGTTTAAGCCCATACCTTCGTATTGCTTTAACACACTTTCGAATTCATTTTTACGTAATAAGCCATTATTTACAAAAATACAATACAAGTTTTTGCCTATAGCTTTATTTAGTAACACAGCTGCTACGGTAGAGTCTACACCTCCCGATAGTCCTAAAACAACCTTATCTTGCCCTACTTTATCTTGTATAGCTTTTACGGTTTCTTCTACAAAAGAATCTGGTGTCCAATCTTGGTTTACCTTAGCAATATCTACTAAAAAATTTTGCAATAATTGCTTACCATCTGTAGAGTGATATACTTCTGGGTGAAATTGAATAGCATAAGTTGTCTCGCCTTCTATTTTGTAAGCTGCATTTTTAACGTCGTTTGTACTTGCTAACAATACGCCATTTGTAGGCAAAGCTTTAATAGTATCGGAATGACTCATCCAGACTTGACTGCCTTCGTTTATGCTTTTAAAGAAAGCTTCATCGTTTTTAACAAACGACAAATTAGCACGTCCATACTCTCTTGTATTAGAAGGAGCAACTTCTCCTCCAGAGAAATGAGCTAAATATTGAGCCCCATAACACACTGCTAAAAGTGGCTTTTTACCTCTAATTTCGCTTAACTCAGGATGCAAAGCATCTTCGCCGCGTACAGAGTTTGGACTACCAGAAAGTATAACCGCCTTGTAGTCTTGAACGTTGGTTGGAATTTTGTTAAATGGATGTATTTCGGAGTATATGTTGAGTTCCCTAACTCTACGAGCAATAAGTTGTGTGTATTGCGATCCGAAGTCTAAAATTAATACCTTATCATGTTGCATGCGCAAAAATAAGAATTGATTTTTTAATGAGGAACAGCAAAGCCTTTTTTTTAAACTAAATTGTTAACACTAGAAATTCGTTTTTTAATGGATTTAACGCCTCAACTAAACTAGGTATAAGTGTTGCTCCATATTCTAAATAAAGCTCCGAAAAATTTGTGTTACGTTCTTGCAAACTTTGCCCAGGAAACAACTCATTTTGTAATGTGGTCATTCTAGATACTTGGTCGGCTAACTTTAGTTTTTGTGCTTTAAGCAGTCTTTTTTCTAAATAATTAAGTCCATCAATCTGCTTTTTTTCTTGAGCTTTAACCGCACCTAAAAAAGATTTATCGGTTTGTTGTGCTATGGTGTACAACTCTTGAAACTGTGCTTCAAGCTGCTTTTTTTGTTCTGTAAAATCTATATTTATGTTAGAAATTTCTCTTATTTTCTTGTTTATAAAAACATGTCGTTTTAAAAAAATTGTTTTTAACGATATGTTTAAATTATTTAATTTGTCCTTTTGCTTTTTTGTTTGAATAAGCACCGAATTTCTAAGTAACAACATCGGAAAAGGTACCTTAACAGATTTAAAATACGCTTTTAATTGAAACCAATAAGCAATTTCTCCACCCCCACCAATATAGCACAAGTTTGGTAAAATGACTTCTTGATATAAAGGACGCATAATAACATTAGGCGAAAAACACTCTGGCTTTAACGCTACATGCTCTAAAAGTTGTTCTTTAGTCCAAGTAATATTTGTATTATTTACAGAATATAAATCGTTATTATAAATAATACGTTCTCTAACCCCTTTAGATAAATAGAATAAATTAATTTCTCTTGGGTTTACTTGTATACTGTAATTTTTAGACAGCGCTTTATTGGTTTCTGTTACCGTTTTGTATGCTGTATTTGCTAATAATTCTTCTTTAACATAAGGCATAAACTGTTGTTTTAAATCCTTATCGTCGGCATCTAAAATAACAAGTCCGTAATTTTTAAATAATTCATTTGCTAAATAACGTGTTGCATGAGCTAAATTGTCGTGCTCTAAATATGCACTTTTAAAAAGGCGTTTTAACTCTTTTGCGTTTTGTGTTTGCCCCAACTGACTAGCAAAGGCATTAAACACAGCTTCTAACCCCACTGTATTAAATGTCCCTACAGCGCCGCCGTCTTCTCTATGCCACTGTACTTTTTTACCTTTGAAGTTAAAATAATTAATTTCTTCAAAATCATGATCCTCCGTAGCCATCCAATATATGGGTACAAAATTACAATCTGGATATTCGTTTTTTAAGGCCTTAGCCAGGTTAATTGTAGCTATTATTTTATGTAAAAAATACAGAGGCCCTGTAAACAAGTTAAGCTGATGCCCTGTTGTTACAGTAAATGTGCTTGTATTACGTATAAGCTCTATATTATTTAAAGTTAAGCTAGAAGCTTTTATATGTTTATATTGATTTTGCAGCGCTTTTACTAAAGTTTGCCTTGAAGCTGTTGTAAAAGCTTCTTTTTTTTCTTCTATCTGACTTTTAAAATTTTCGATATTAGGGTACCTATTATAAAACGAAGCCACCTCGGGTTTCATGTCAAGGTAATCACACATTAATTTAGAAAAGTATCCTGTATCTCGAAATGATATATAGTCTTGTTGCATATTTACAATTATAAAAGAATGTAAATATAACACTATTCAATTTTTATAAATTGATAAAATAAGTTAAGAATATAATAAAATCAGTTTTCCTCTTTTATTCTACACAATGTTTAAAAAAAAGAAAACCTAATTGATTTAAACAATTAGGTTTTCTTTTTACTTTTTTATTTTAAAATATCTTTTAACTTATAACCTCGGCATATAAATCAAAATCTTCGGCTTCTATAACTTTTACAGTCGTAAAATCGCCTGTCTTTAAATATGTTTTTGTAGCATCTATAAGCACCTCGTTATCTACATCTGGCGAATCGAATTCTGTACGCCCAATAAAATAATTACCCTCTTTTCTATCTACAACAACTTTGTATGTGTTTCCTATTTTCTCTTGATTTAATTCCCAAGAAATTTGAGATTGTATTTCCATAATCTCGTTAGCACGCTGCTGCTTTATTTCTTGTGGCACATCGTCCTCTAAATTATAAGCATGTGTGTTTTCTTCATGACTATAGGTAAAACAACCTAAACGCTCAAAACGCATGTCTTTAACCCATTGTTTTAATTTTTGATAATCTGCCTCTGTTTCGCCAGGGTAACCAACTATTAAAGTTGTTCTAATGGTAATTCCAGGTACAGCTTCTCTAAATGCTTTTAGCAACTTTGTTGTTTTTGCTTCGGTGGTACCACGACGCATACTTTTTAAAACAGAATCGGATATATGCTGTAAAGGTATATCAATGTAATTACAAACCTTAGGCTCTCTATTCATAACCTCTAACACATCCATTGGGAAACCTGCAGGAAAAGCATAATGTAATCTAATCCAATCGATACCATCTACTTTTACTAAAGCTTCTAGCAGTTCTGCTAAATTTCTCTTTTTGTAAATATCTAAACCGTAATAGGTTAAATCTTGTGCTATTAAAATTAACTCTTTAACACCTTTGGCAGCTAATTTTTCTGCCTCGATAACTAAAGATTCTATTGGTGTAGATTTGTGTTTACCACGCATTAAAGGAATAGCACAAAAACTACAAGGTCTATCACAACCTTCTGCTATTTTTAAATAAGCATAATTTTTTGGTGTTGTTGTTAAACGCTCTCCTATAAGTTCATGCTTATAATCTGCACCAAGCGCTTTTAATAAACCAGGCAATTCTGTTGTTCCAAAATACTGGTCTACATCAGGTATTTCTTTTATTAAATCTGGTTTGTAACGCTCGCTTAAACAGCCGGTAACAAAAACCTTATCGACATCGCCATCTTCCTTTTTTTGCACATAATCTAGAATAGTATTAACACTTTCTTCTTTGGCGTTATTTATAAAACCACAAGTGTTTATTACAACAATATTACCTTCCTCTTCATGCACAACCTCTTTACCATTGGCTTTTAGTTGCCCCATTAACACCTCGCTGTCGTAAACATTTTTACTACAACCTAATGTTACTACATTTATTTTGTTTTTTTTAAGCGTTTTTGTTCTCATACCAAAAAATTAAGTGCACAAAGATACGTAATGCATAACGATTTAAGGTTGTGTTTGCTATAACAATACTATTGTTAATATGCCAACCTATTTACCAGAATACAATACTGTTTAATCCATTTAAATTTAGAACGCAAATAGTTAATATTATGTCATTCTAACTTAAAACAGATGTAATAAAATTTAACTGATTTTTTATTATTTGAAGAAAGAATCGACAAATTCGAACTTATTGAAAACTTGTAAATCCTCAATACCTTCGCCTACGCCTATATATTTTACAGGAATTTTAAATTGGTCTGAAATACCTATAACAACACCTCCCTTAGCTGTACCGTCTAATTTAGTAACGGCTAGCGATGTTACCTCTGTTGCTGCTGTAAATTGTTTAGCCTGCTCGAAGGCATTTTGCCCTGTAGATCCATCTAAAACTAATAGCACATCATGCGGTGCATTGGCTACAACCTTTTGCATAACACGTTTTACTTTAGTTAACTCGTTCATTAAATTAACCTTATTATGTAAACGCCCAGCTGTATCTATAATAATAACATCGGCATCTTGATTTACTCCAGACTGTAACGCATCGAAAGCCACAGATGCCGGATCGCTACCCATTTCTTGCCTAATCATAGGCACATCAACACGGTCTGCCCAAACTTGTAGTTGGTCTATAGCTGCAGCCCTAAACGTATCGGCAGCCCCAAGAACTACTTTTAATCCTTGTTTTTTAAATTGATAAGCAAGTTTACCTATTGTAGTTGTTTTACCTACTCCATTTACACCAACAACCATAAGTACATAAGGTGTTTTAGTGCCATCTTTTTGCTTTGGTAAATTTGGTATTACATAATCGGTTTCTTCACCAGAGTTTGTTTCGCTTAATAAGTTTGCTATCTCTTCTCTAAGTATCTTATTTAACTCGTCTGTACCTAAATATTTATCTCTAGAAACTCGTTCTTCTATACGTTCTATAACTTTTAACGTGGTATTTACCCCAACATCGCTAGAAACAAGAACTTCTTCTAGGTTATCTAAAACCTCATCATCGACTTTAGATTTTCCTGCAACAGCCTTACTTAATTTACCAAAAAAACTTGTTTTGGTTTTCTCTAAACCTTTATCAAGGGTTTGCTTTTTTTCTGAAGAAAATATCTTTTTAAAAAAACTCATTTTAAAAATGTTTGTTTATTAAGATTTAGAGCTAAAAAACTTTTCAATCTTTTGTGTTAGGGTTATTTTTTACACCTGTTTTATAATGCAAACAGATAAAATACAAATTACAAAACATAGTTTTATAATACACTGTAAGCAGGCAGTAAACAAGTTATATAACAGTAGTCAAAAGTCTTACCATTTTACAACGAACTGCTATTATGTCATGCTATTTTTTATCTAACCTAAAAAAGCAGCTCTCTATAAGAAAGCTGCTTTAAAATATTTTTATAAGTAATACTTATTTCTTATTTAAGAAATCGTTTACTTTGCTTGGATCCATTATTGATTCTACAAACATGTAAGCTCCAGTTTTAGGAGATTTTACCATTTTTATTGCTTTAGACAATCTTTTAGATCCTGTTTGTAATGATGCTACTGATTTCTTTGCCATGACTTATGCGTTATTTGACGTTTTTACTAAAAGTATAAACCGTCTAATTATTTAATTTCTTTATGAACTGTCATACGCTTAAGAATTGGATTAAATTTCTTAATCTCCATTCTATCTGGCGTATTCTTTTTGTTTTTAGTTGTAATGTATCTAGAAGTCCCAGCAACGCCTGTTGCTTTATGCTCTGTACATTCTAAAATTACCTGTATTCTATTACCTTTCTTTGCCATTTCTTTTACTTATTAAGTACAGCTATTATTTTAAAAAACCTTTTAACTTTGCTTCTTTAATTGCTGCAGACACTCCAATCTTATTGATAGTTTTTAAAGCAGATGCAGAAACTTTTAAAGTTACCCAATTATCTTCTTCTGGAATATAAAAACGTTTCTTTATTAAGTTCGCATTAAATTTGCGTTTAGTTCTGTTTAACGCGTGAGACACGTTGTTTCCAACCATGGCCTTCTTTCCTGTAAGTTCACAAACTCTTGACATTATATCTACTTTTATTTTGTTGTTTAAAAACGAGGTGCAAATATATTAAATGTTTCACTTATAACACCCTAATTTTAATTAATTTTTTAAAATTTCTTTTTGAAAGAGCTCCAATGCCTTGGTTACAGCTCTATTTATAACCCTTTCGCGAGGTTGACCAAATATAAATTTTTCTGAAAAAACTTCTGTTTTTGTCGCAATTGCAATAAAAACTGTTCCTATTTCTACCTTAGAATCTCCTTTATCTGGTCCTGCATTACCTGTTGTTGCAATAGCATAATCGGAGTTAAATAGTGCTTGTGTATTTAAAGCCATAGCTTCTACAACCTCACGACTTGCTACAGAATGCCTATCTATTAAATCTTGATTAACATTTAAAATATCTATTTTAGACTGCGTTGCATAACTTACAACGCCTCCTTTAAAAAAGGCCGATACACCTTTGTCTTTTGTAATTTGCTGCGCTAGTTTTCCTCCGGTGCAACTTTCTGCAACAGCGAGTGTTTTATTTAGCGCTTTTAATTTATTACCTATAAAAACTTCTAAGGATTGCTGGTCTTCTTCAAAACCTACAAATTCATCTTTTATTAACGGTAATAAAGTATTTATTTGGTTTTGAACGTCGGTAATTATTTGTTCTTGGTTAAACCCTTTTGACGATAATCGCAGGCGCATTTTACCAACACTTGGTAAATAAGCGAGTTTAATATGGCTTGGTAAATTATCTTCCCAAGACTCTATTCTATGGGCTAAATTGCTTTCGCCTAAACCATAAATTAATAATGTTCTGTGTAAAATAAAAGGGCAACTATATTTTTGTTTTAGCTTAGGTATAACTGCCTTGCTTACCAAATTACGCATCTCAAATGGCACACCTGGTAAAGATATAAAGGTTTTTTCTTGTTTTTCTAGCCACATGCCTGGGGCGGTACCTAGCTCGTTTACAAACACTGTGCTTTTAGATGGCACAAGCGCTTGATCTTTATTTACCTGTAATAGTTTTTGCCTACCAAAACGCTCCCAAATGGCTTCTATATTTTTTAAAACATCCTGATTTAAAACCAGATTATCGTTAAAATATTCGGCTATTGTTTTTTTGGTAATATCGTCTTTCGTAGGGCCTAAACCGCCTGTTATTATTATAATATCTACTCTAGACTCTGCATTTTTAAAAGCTTTTAAAATGTGTTTTTTATCGTCTTGAATAGATGTTATTTGATATACAGAAACACCTATATTGTTAAGCGATTTTGCTATAAATGCTGAGTTTGTATCTACAACTTGCCCTATTAGTAACTCGTCCCCAATAGTAATTATTTCGGCTAACATTATAGATTAAAATCGGTTTTCATCTCACTTAAAGCGTTATGAACAGCAGTAACAACGACATTTAATTTATCTGAAATATCCTTATCTGTCTGCTCTAATTTACCCCAATCTTGAACCTCTATTAAGTCTTTTAACACACCAAGTTCAAACAAATCTATAGTTGGTTTCATTTTGTGAGCAACTTGATATGTGCTTAAATACTGCTTATTCTTTACAGCGTTTTTTAAGTCTTCTAAATCTTCTGGAATTTCTTCCAAAAAGGTCATCGCTAAGGTTTTTATAAAATCTTCATCGTTATCCGCTAGCTCACGAATTCTAAATAACTTATAATGTTGTTCCATTTTATTTTACTGTTATTGAAAACATTTCTTCGTTTTCTATATATCCTTTAAGTTTATCGTTAGGGTTTACTTTTCCTGCTCCTGCTGGTGTACCGGTAAATATAATATCTCCTATCTTTAAAGTAAAATATTTTGATACATATTCTATCAATTCGTCGATTTTATGAATCATATTACTTGTAATACCTTTCTGTACAACCTCATCGTTTACCGTTAAAGAAAAAGAAAGCGCATTAACATCTTTAACATTTTCTACGTTTAACCACTTACCAACTACCGCAGCCCCATCAAAACCTTTTGCTTTATCCCAAGGCATACCTTTAGATATTAAATCTTGCTGAAGATCTCGTGCCGTAAAATCGATACCCAAGCCAACTTCGCTATAATACTTGTGTGCAAATTTTTTATCTATATGCTTTCCTACTCTATTTATTTTAACAAGAAGTTCTACCTCGTGGTGTACATCATTAGAAAAATCTGGAATAAAAAAAGGCTGCTTTTTTATTAATATAGCGGTATCGGGTTTTAAAAAAACCAAAGGTTCACTTGTTAATGTATTCGCTTCTTTTTTTAAGTTTTCTACATAATTTTTTCCTATGCAAATTAACTTCATAATGTTTCGAATTAAGACAATGTTTGGGTTGTGATATTATGATTTGTATATTTTTAAAACATATTATTTGTAAGACACTAGCAAAGAATTATCCTAACTTATTATTTAATGTACGTAATTTTATAGCTGTAAGGATCTTTTTGGTATACAAAGGGAAATCGGCATTTAACAACCACCCAAAATAACCAGGCTCTTTTTCCAGTACATCTGTTACTAGTTTATCTTTATGCTTACCAAAAGAGAAACACTCTAAACCGTCTTCATTGTAGGCTATAAAACCTGCAAAATCTGCAAACTTTTTACGGGAACTAAAATCGGCCAAAAATTTGGTGTCGTTTTCTAGTTCGTCGTACTTTTCTATTTGTGCTTTTAACACTTCGTAAGTCGCATTTGTGTCGGCTGCAGCACTATGGGCGCCTTCTAAATTTTTATTGCAATAAAATTTATAAGCAGCAACTAGTGTGCGCTGCTCCATTTTATGAAAAATGGTCTGAACATCTACAGCTAGCCTACTCTTCATATCAAAATCAATACCCGCACGTAGCATTTCTTCTGCTAAAAGCGGAATATCGAATCTATTAGAATTAAATCCGCCTAAATCGGAATCTTTAACCATATTGTAAATATCCTTTGCTAAAGCTTTAAATGTTGGTTTATCAGCAACATCTTCGTTACTAATACCATGTATTTCTACAACTTCGGCAGGTATAACCATTTCCGGATTTACCAACCATGTTTTACTTTCCTCTTTACCATCAGGATATACTTTTAGTATTGATATTTCTACAATTCTATCTTTTGTTATACTAATACCTGTAGTCTCTAAGTCGAAAAAACAAATAGGTTTTATTAAGTTTAATTTCATAAGTTTCTTTATTCTGTAATAAACATCTTGACATAAAATAGGCAAGGTGTATTATATAGTTATCGATTCGTTATTTTTTTTACTTAGGATGAAGGAAAAGTATTAAAATTACTAAAAATAAAATATCCAACTGTTCTTTATAAACAATTGGATTTTTTTATTCTTTATATACTTAATGTTTTTTAAAGTTCTCTTTTAGTGTTCCATGCTTCTAGGTAATCTTTTACCGATTTTATAAACAAACCTCCTAAAGCACCATTTACAACACGATGATCGTAAGAGTGCGATAAAAACATTTTATGGCGAATACCAATAAAATCGCCTTCGGGTGTTTCTATAACCGCAGGAACTTTACGTATGGCTCCTATTGCTAAAATACCTACTTGTGGTTGGTTTATTATTGGTGTACCCATAATACTGCCAAAAGATCCTACATTGGTTACGGTGTAAGTTCCTCCTTGAATGTCGTCTGGTTTTAGCTTATTAAGTCTAGCTCTATTTGCTAAATCGTTAACTTGTTTTGTAAGTCCTACTAAACTAAGTTCGTCGGCCTTTTTTATAACTGGAACTATTAAATTACCGTCTGGCAACGCTGCTGCTAAACCTATATTAATGGCTTTCTTTTTTATTATTTTATCGCCTTGTAAAGTAATATTCATTAATGGGTAGTCACGTAATGCTTTTGCTATTGCTTCTAAAAAAATTGGAGTAAAAGTTAATTTTTCGCCTTGCTGATTGTAAAAATCATTTTTAATGCGGTTTCTCCAGTTCCAAACTGCAGTAACATCGACTTCTATAAAACTTTGTACGTGTGCCGATGTTTGTAAAGACGACGTCATGTGGGCAGATGTTAACTTACCCATTCTAGTCATTTCTATAATTTCATCGTCACCATTAAGTGCTTGTAAAGGCTCTTGCTTATTCGTAGTTACAGTTGCTTTTGGTGTAGGTGTTATATTTACACCTGCAATATTAGACGATCTAGTATCTATATATTTTAAGATATCATTTTTTGTAACACGTCCGTCTTTACCTGTGCCTGTTACCGTATCTAATTCGGCTTGAGTAATTCCTTCTTGTTTTGCTATATTTTTTACTAACGGAGAATAAAAACGATCGCCAGTAGATGCTATAGGAGCTACAGACTCTTTTACAATATGTATGGTATCGGTTACCTGGGCTGCTATATGTGCTACACTGTCGTCTACTGCTGTGTCTACACTTAAAGTACTAGCCGTTTGTTTAGGGTTTTCTATTTTATTAGACACGGTTTCTATTATTGCTAAAACCTCGCCTACTTGCACGACATCGTCTACATTAAATCGTTTTTCTATTAAAACACCCTCTACCTCGCTTGGTACTTCGCTGTCTACTTTATCGGTAGCAATTTCTAAAACGGTGTCATCAAGTTCTACAGAATCTCCAACCTCTTTTAGCCAAGCTGTAATGGTTGCCTCTGCAACACTTTCTCCCATTTTTGGTAACCTAAGCTCAAACTTTGCCATATTTATCTCTTAAACGTATTTTGTAATACTTATATCGTTTTGCGAAATTAATAAAATCCTTTTTGAAGTTAAACCTTTTCGGATAAAATCTACTCCCACTTAATAACTTCACCGCGTGTTACGGTACTATCGCTACCTAATATGAATTTAGATTGATTTGGTAAGATTTTAAATGTTACAGCGTCCTCTTTTTTAAATTGCTGAATGATAGATATGGCTTTTTTGTATCCTAAAAATGAAGCATCTAAAACAACCTCATCGCGCTTACTTACATTTTTTAACTGGGCGTCTAAGGCAACATGACTAGATAAGACATGATTCATTTCTGTAATATTTTTATTAGATACAAAAACATACTTAGCCACTTGTTTTACTTTTGCAACAGGTTGCACCCTTAAAGAATAGACAAGCTTAATACCTAACCATACCAATAGATCGAAAATAATATTCTTTTTAAAATGCTTCTTATAAAAAATCTGCATAGCTCCATAAAAACGTTTTGCATAGTTTTTATCTCGCAGTGTACTTTCGCCTTTGTAGTGTATTACTGTGGTGTTGGCATAGTAATAATTATGATATCCTGCTTTTAAAACCTTATAAGATAAATCGATATCTTCACCATACATGAAATAGTCTTCATCGAAACCCTTCATTTCTAAATACACCTCACGTTTAAGAAACATAAAGGCTCCTACAAAAATATCGGCTCTACCTGTCTCGTCTTCCTTTAAATGGTTGGCATAATAATCTTTAGAGTTACCAACTAATTTTAACAAAGCTGCTCTAACATAAGGTATATTGCGTTTACTTTCGGGTAAAAATTCGCCTGTACCATTTATTAATCGGCAGCCAACAATACCTAGATTTTTTGTGTTTTCTGCAAAATCTAATATTTTAGTAAATGTATCTTCTGCAACAACGGTATCTGGATTTAATATGCATAAATAGTCTCCTTTTGCATGCTTAACCCCCATGTTGTTACCTTTAGAAAAGCCTGAATTGGTTTTATTTTCTATAAGCTTTACTTCTGGAAACAGTGCTTTTACCATCGCACAGCTATTATCTTTAGAGTTATTGTCTATAACAATAATCTCGGCATCTAAATCACGCAAAGCCTGTTGCACACTTTTTAGGCAAAGCTCTAAAAAATAGCGCACGTTATAGTTTAAAATAATGACTGAAAGTTTCAAGCTAAAAAATTATAATTTTAATGCAGATTCGAATGGTATTCTATTTACAATACTACGCCCTAAGGTGATCTCGTCGGCATATTCTAACTCATCACCAACAGAAATACCTCTGGCAATAGTAGATGTTAAAATATTATAATCTTGAATTTGTTTGTATATATAAAAATTAGTTGTGTCACCTTCCATAGTGGAGCTTAACGCAAAAATAAGTTCCTTTATTGCGCCTGCTTTAACTTTATCTACTAACGGTTGAATATTTAGGTCGTGTGGGCCTATACCATCCATAGGAGATATTTTACCACCTAAAACATGATACAAACCTTTAAAAGAGCTTGTATTCTCTATAGCCATAACATCTCTTATGTCTTCTACAACACAAATAACATCTTTTCTTCTATTAGAGCTAGAACAAATTTCGCAAATAGCAACATCGCTTATATTATTGCACGACTCGCAAAATTTAATATCGTTACGCATCGTTTGTAAAGCTTCTGCCAATGCCTGTGTTTGCGCTTTAGGTTGTCTAAGCATATGTAATACAAGACGTAAAGCGCTTCGCTTACCAATACCGGGTAATTGCGACATTTCGCTTACTGCTCTTTCTAGTATTTTAGAAGAAAATTCCATGTCGCTAATTTAACATTTTAACTTTTAACTTTACTGATATATAGACGCTCTTTTAATTATACTCGATATATTGCAATGCTAAAAATTATTATTTGTAATTTGAACATCAAAACCAATATTTAATATATGAATCCGAGTCTGATTATTATTCTTATACTAGGCTATTTTGGCGTACTTATCTCTATTTCTTATTTCACTGGAAAAGAAGACTCTAACGCTGCTTTTTTTAAAGCTAACAAAACAGCCCCATGGTACTTAGTGGCGTTTGGTATGATTGGCGCTTCGCTATCTGGAGTAACATTTATATCGGTACCAGGCGCTGTAGAAACCAAACAATTTGGATACCTACAGGTTGTTTTAGGCTATTTTTTTGGGTATTTGGTTATTGCTTATGTGCTGTTACCTATTTACTATAAGTTAAATTTAACCTCTATTTATACTTATTTAAAAGATAGATTTGGCAATACTAGCTACAAAACAGGAGCTATTGCTTTTCTTATATCAAGAACTATTGGAGCCGCTTTTAGATTGTTTTTGGTTGCTAAAGTATTGCAACTTTTAATTTTTGATAATTATAATATACCCTTTGCTTTAACCGTAATTATTACAATTGCACTAATATGGCTTTATACATTTAAGGGTGGTATTAAAACTATAATTTTTACAGACACGTTACAAACGCTATTTATGCTAATATCTGTTGTTGTTACGATTACTTTTATAGCCTCGCAATTAGACTTACATAGTGTTCAAGCGGTGTATAGCAATGTTAAAAATAGCGCCATGAGTAAGGTATTTTTCTTTGATGATATTAACAATACTCAATATTTTATAAAAAGTTTTCTTGCAGGTATGTTTATAACCATAACAATGACCGGGCTAGATCAAGATATGATGCAAAAAAACTTAACCTGTAAAAACCTAAAAGAAGCACAAAAAAACATGATAACTTTTAGTGTTGTTTTAGTTTTTGTAAACATACTATTTTTAGTATTAGGTTTAATGCTAACCCAGTACGCAAGCAAATATGGCATTACAGCAAAAAAAGATGATTTATTTCCTGCTATTGCCATGTTACCAGAAATAGGCATGGCAACTTCTGCTTTCTTTTTACTAGGGCTTATTGCAGCTGCTTATTCTAGTGCAGACTCGGCATTAGCCTCTTTAACCACTTCTTTTTGTATGGATATTATAGAATTAGACAAAAAAACAGCCTTAAAACAAAAACAAGTTAGAAAAAAGGTACACATTATTATAAGCATTGTATTAGTAATAGTTATCATATTATTCGATGCTATATTTAAAAGTGTATCTGTTATCTGGGAGCTCTTTAAAGCAGCAGGCTATACCTACGGACCATTATTAGGGTTATTTGCTTTTGGTATTTTTACAAAACAGCATTTAAAAGATAAATATGTGTGGATTGTAGCGCTTGCAGCGCCTTTAATTTCGTATGTTTTAAATGCAAATTCTATGCGTCTTTTTAATGGTTACCAAATAGGTTTCGAAATTTTAATTATTAATGGACTTCTTACCTTTTTGGGTTTAATATTGATTCGTAGAAAGTAAAACTAAAGTACAAGCCTCTTCAAAATAAATACCATTTGTTTTTAGTATACTATAAAATTCTGGATTTTCTGTACCTGGATTAAATATAACACGTTCGGGCTTTAAACTTAAAATATAATTATAATAAGCCGCTTGTCTTTTAGGGTTTAAATACAGGGTTACTGTATTAATAGCTTTGTAATTAACAAGTGCTGTATCTATAATAACTCCGGCTACATCGCCTTTTTTTAATCCAAATGCTACCGTTTCAACATTATTATTTACTAATTTTTGCAGGGCGAAATTGGAGTACCTGTTAGGCTTTAAAGACGCCCCCAAAACCAAAGTTTTTTTATCCATAAGAAAGAAATAAAAGTGAATAAATATTTTTATTCAAATATTTATTAAAAAAATGTAAGGCATTAAACAACCAGGCGTCTAACACTGTAATTAATAAATGTTTTTCATTACAATTAAACGTTTAACGATGTAAATAACCTAGTCACTTATTTAATTAAGTCGTTAACGGTAAAGTTTAATTTGTGAAAATTGTAAGTTTGTGTTAGTATAAGGACTCAAAATTTTATATTTTGAGTTCTTATTTTTTTTTTACACTACACCCATTTTATTAAAGCACTAGCCCACGTAAAACCACTACCAAAAGCAGCCAATACAACATGATCTCCTGTTTTTATTTTACCTTGTTCCCAAGCTTCTGTTAATGCTATAATTACAGATGCAGCCGTTGTATTACCGTATTTTTCTATATTATTAAAAACTTGATCATCTTTTAATTCAAACTTTTTTTGAATATACTGTGCTATTCGCAAATTAGCTTGATGTGGTATTAGCATATCTATAGCCTCTTTATTTAGTCCGTTTTTGGTTAAACATGCTGTAATAACTTCACTAAAGCGAAGCACTGCATTTTTAAAAACAAACTGTCCGTCCATGTATGGAAAATAAGAGAGATCCTCCTTGCCAGACGCTATTATATTAGGTACCCAATGCGATATGCTTGGTGTTTTAACTATTAATTTATCGGCATATTTACCTTGGCTATGTAAGTGCGTAGACAAAACACCTTGCGTATTACTTTCTTCTCTAGACAAAACAGCTGCTCCTGCACCGTCGCCAAAAATAACACTAACATTTCGTCCTCTAGTCGTTTTGTCTAAACCATTAGAGTGGTACTCGGCACCAATAACCAAAACATTTTTATACATACCTGTTTTTATAAATTGATCGGCTACAGACAAGGCATAGATAAACCCAGAACACTGGTTTCTTACATCTAAAGCGCCAACATGAGGCATGTCGAGCATATCTTGAATTTGTACACCACACCCCGGAAAAAAATAATCTGGACTTAGCGTAGCAAACACAATAAAATCGATATCGTCTTTTGTTAATCCTGCACGCTTAATAGCAATTCTAGAAGCCTTAGCCCCCATAACGGCCGATGTGTCTTCACTACCCGACTTTATCCAACGGCGCTCTTTAATACCCGTTCGCTCTTGTATCCAAGCATCATTGGTATCCATCATTTTAGATAAATCGTCGTTTGTAACCACATGCTCTGGCACATACTTACCTAAACCTGTTATTTTAGAATTAAACATACATTAAACTTTATGATACAATATACATTACATTTTTTAATTACAATAAAATAATATTTTTTTATTGATTTAGCAAAAAAGCTAAAAGTGTCAGTTTGTCATATTTGTACAATTGGCATTTTTGTTGAATAGCAGTTTAAAGTTAAAATTTTAAATCAAACCATGTTTGGTACTTTACCAACATAAAAATAAAACAAAGTAATTATGGCAAAAGGAAGTATTAATGTATCGGTAGAGAATATCTTTCCGCTTATTAAAAAATTCTTATACAGCGATCACGAAATATTTTTACGTGAACTTATTAGTAATGGTACAGATGCAACTTTAAAGTTAAAGCATTTAACAAGCATAGGCGAATCTAAATCAGAATATGGTAATCCGCAAATTGAAATTAAGATTGATAAAGAAGGTAAAAAACTTCATATTATAGATCAAGGTTTGGGTATGACTGCCGACGAGGTTGAGAAATACATTAACCAAGTTGCTTTTTCTGGTGCCGAAGAGTTTTTAGATAAATACAAAGACTCTGCTCAAGATTCTGGTATTATTGGCCACTTTGGTTTAGGTTTTTACTCGGCTTTTATGGTTGCAGAAAAGGTAGAACTTATAACTAAATCTCATAAAGACGAGCCTGCAGCACATTGGACTTGCGATGGTTCGCCAGAATTTACATTAGAGCCTCACGATAAAGCAGATCGTGGTACAGAAATTATATTACACATCGCAGAAGACTCTACAGAGTTTTTAGAAGAAGCTAGAATTAGCGAGCTACTTACTAAATACAACAAGTTTATGCCTATTCCAATTAAATTTGGAACTAAAGAAATAAACGACCCAGAGCACGAGCCAAAAACAACAAAAGACGAAGCAGGTAAAGAAACTACAGAACCTCACAGAAAAATTACTGTAGACAACGTAATAAACAACCCTAACCCAGCGTGGACTAAACAACCAGCAGACCTAGAAGATCAAGATTATAAAGATTTTTACCGCGAGCTGTACCCAATGCAATTCGAGGAGCCGTTATTTAACATTCACCTTAATGTAGACTATCCGTTCAACTTAACAGGGATTTTATATTTCCCTAAAATGTCGAACGATATGCAAATGCAGAAAGACAAAATTCAACTATACCAAAACCAGGTTTTTGTAACCGATAATGTAGAGGGTATTGTACCAGAATTTTTAACCATGTTACGTGGTGTTATAGACTCGCCAGACATTCCGTTAAATGTATCGCGTTCTTACTTACAAGCCGATGGCGCTGTAAAAAAGATTTCGTCTTACATTACACGTAAAGTTGCCGACAAATTAAAATCGTTATTTAACAATAACCGTGAAGATTTTGAAGCAAAATGGAACGATATTAAAATTGTTATAGAGTACGGTATGCTATCCGAAGAAAAATTCTTTGAAAAAGCAGACAAATTTGCACTATACCCAACCGTAGACAATACATTTTATACCTACGAAGAGTTATTTAACAAAATAAAAGCCAACCAAACCGATAAAGATGGCAAATTAGTTATTCTTTACGCATCTAATAAAGACGAGCAACACAGTTATATTGAAGCTGCAAAAGGAAAGGGTTACGAAGTTCTTTTACTAGACTCTCCTATTGTGTCGCATTTAATACAAAAACTAGAAAGCTCTAAAGAAAACATCTCTTTTGCACGTGTAGACGGCGATCATATTAACAATTTAATTAAGAAAGATGAAACAACAATTTCTAAATTAGACGAAGACCAAACAAAAGCGCTAGACGAATTATTAAAAGAAATAATTCCTTCAGAAAAATTCATGGTACAATTAGAACCTATGGATAGCGATGCATCTCCGTTTATAATTACGCAACCAGAATTTATGCGTAGAATGAAAGAAATGCAAGCCACAGGCGGAGGCGGCATGAATATGTTTGGTAACATGCCAGAAATGCATAATTTAGTTGTTAACACAAACTCGAAATTAGTAGGCGATATTCTAGCTACAGAGGCTAAAGAAGATCAAGAACGCTTAATAACACAAAGTTTAGATTTAGCACGTTTATCGCAAGGTTTACTTAAAGGCGAAGAGTTAACTAACTTTATAAAACGTAGTTACGATATCTTAAAATAATCTAATCCGTTTTTAAAAATTAATAGTTTTTTCGCTTTCGCGGATATAAATTAACTAAAAACCACTTTGCAAAAGCAAGGTGGTTTTTTGTGTTTAATTAATACGCGAAAATTAAATCTTTCTAAATTAAAATAGTCGTTCTTTGAGCACTCCTTACTGTACCGTAAAACACTTAGGTTTAAACACAAAGTAAACCTATGCAACTAATAGACCCCAAAGAGGAAGAACAATTCGAAAACCTTATTATAGGACTTATAAATAACAATTATGCTTTTTGCGATAATTTTATATCTCCAGCTAATAACTTAGCATTACTAAACAACATAGACCAGCTAAACCTTTTAGATAGTATGACATATGCCGGTGTTGGTAACAAAACAAAATTTAACAAAAACCAACAAATTAGGAATGATAAAATAAATTGGATAAACCAACAAAGCACCAATTACGCCGAGATTATTTATATTAAAAAAATAGAACGTTTTATGCGCTATCTTAATAAAACCTGTTTTACGGCATTAACTAGTTTTGAGAGCCATTATGCTTGCTATGAAAAGCATAGTTTTTACAAACGCCATATCGACCAATTTAAAAATGAAAATGGACGCCAATACTCTTTAGTACTTTATCTTAATCAAAATTGGCAAGAACACGATAAAGGCTTGCTTACTTTGTATCCAGAAAACAAAAAAGAAATAACTATTTTACCTATAGCTGCTAGGTTGGTTTTATTTAAAAGCGATACAATGGCACACGAAGTATTCCCTTCGCCTACTAGAGCAAGAAAAAGTATTGCCGCTTGGTTAAAAAATTAAATTAACGCATACTAAATTACATTAATTCTTAAACATCTTCTTTTCAACTATATTTGCCATAAATAGACGATTAAATATTTTGGAAAAAGACCTTTTACTAATAACGCCACCTTTTACACAATTAAACACGCCATACCCTGGCACAACCTATTTAAAAGGTTTTTTAAACACCAAAAATATAAGTGCTTATCAAGTAGATTTAGGAATAGAAGTTATTTTAAATTTATTTTCTAAAAGCACCTTCGAAAATCTATTTTACGTTGCACATAAAAACAAGCATATAAAGTCCGATAATGCAAAGCGTATATACGCCTTAAAAGATGCTTATTTAAAAACATTAAATACCGTTATTAAATTTCTTCAAGGTAAAAATCCCAATTTAGCAAGACAAATATGTACCGATAATTTTTTACCTCGCGCATCTAGATTCGAGCAACTAGACGATTTAGATTATGCTTTTGGTACCATGGGCATACAAGATAAAGCAAAACACCTAGCCACACTGTATCTTGAAGATCTTTCAGATTTTATTATAGAATGTATCGACTCTAATTTTGGCTTTAGTCGTTATGCCGAGCGACTAGGTATGAGCGCTAATACCTTTAACGATTTACACCAAAGTTTACAAGACACACCAACCTATATAGATAAAATTACACTAGAATTACTCGATAAAAAAATAGAGCAAACAAACCCTAAATTAGTATGTTTCTCTGTGCCATTTCCTGGTAATTTATACGCTGCATTTAGGTGTGCTAAGCATATAAAAGCGCATTACCCTAGTATAAAAATTGCTATGGGAGGCGGCTTTCCTAATACCGAATTACGAGACCTAGCAGACACACGCGTTTTTAGTTATTTCGACTTTATAACTCTAGACGACGGCGAGCTACCTATAGAGCTTTTACATGCTCATGTTTTAAACCCTAGTAAAACAGAATTTAAACGCACCTTTATTCTAGAAAACGCTCATGTTGTTTATAAAAACACCACCAACAAACCCGACTATAAACAAGCACAGGTAGGTACCCCAGATTATTCCGATTTATTACTAGACCAATACATATCAGTTATAGAAATAGCAAACCCCATGCACAGCCTCTGGAGTGATGGTAGATGGAACAAGCTAACAATGGCACATGGCTGCTATTGGGGCAAGTGTACATTTTGTGATATATCGTTAGATTATATTAAAATTTACGAACCCGTAGCGGCAAAACTACTGGTAAATAGAATGGAGGAGCTTATATTACAAACCAACGAAAACGGTTTTCATTTTGTAGACGAAGCCGCTCCCCCTTCTTTAATGAAAGCTCTAGCTTTAGAAATTATAAAACGAGAGCTTACTGTAACGTGGTGGACCAATATTAGGTTTGAAAAAAACTTTACACAAGATTTGTGCTTCTTATTAAAAGCATCTGGATGCATTGCTGTGTCTGGCGGACTAGAAGTGGCCTCTAACCGCTTATTAAAACTTATAGATAAAGGTGTAACCGTAAGTCAAGTGGCACAGGTAACTAGAAATTTTACCGAAGCCAATATTATGGTACACGCCTATTTAATGTACGGTTACCCAACACAAACTATTAAAGAAACTGTAGACAGTCTTGAAATGGTAAGACAACTTTTTGAATTGGGTATTCTACAATCTGGCTTTTGGCATCAATTTGCACTTACGGCACATAGTCCTGTTGGCTTAGAACCAGAATCGTATAATATTACCCCTCATAAAAAAGACATTCTATTTGCTAATAACGACATTCATTTTACAGACAAAACAGGCATTAACCACGAAAAATTTAGTTTCGGATTAAAGAAATCGCTTTTTAATTATATGCATGGCATAGGGTTCGATTTACCGTTGCAAGATTGGTTCGATTTTAAAATACCTAAAACAAATATAGATCCCAATTTTATATACAACTGTTTAGAAACTAACACTAATTTTAATATAAAACCGACTTCTAAAATAGTATGGTTAGGGAATACACCAAATATTAGAGTTTTTAAAAAAACAAAAAAAGGGACATCTTGGGAATTAATGGAACTAACATTTTACAGTAAAACAGAAACATTTTGTATTACTGTAAATAAAAATGAAGGCGCTTGGTTAGTAGAACAACTAGAACGAATTAGCCCCAAGGCAGAAACTTTAACATCTTACGGAAACTTGAAAAAAGATTTTGAAATTCACTTAGAAAACTTCGAATTATTTTGGTTTTCTAAACCTATTAACACATTAAGAAATCATGGCTTACTCGTGTTATAAAAAAAAGCATTTCTAAACTTAGAAATGCTTTTTTTTTAATTTAAATAAACTAAACATTGGTTTAATTCAGGTTTCTTTTCTATTATAGAGTGTATAAAAACTTTAATTTCCTCTATTTCATAAGGTAATAATCTACTTATAGCTTTTTTCACTTCTTTACAAAATAAAGCACTATCAAAGCTCACTTTATCTAGTACTGTTTTTGTATAATCCAGCATTGCTCTTGCCATATTTATAATCTTTAAATTTATTTTATATTAATTTGGGGCATGGTATAATATTTAACCGACATAAAAGTAGTTAAAATTTACATATATATAAAGTGCTTTAACAAATGTTTAATTTAAAATTAATAAAAACCTTACTTTAAACTAACCTTTAAAAGATTTAATTATGCTTTTTAACAGGTTTTACTTTAATACTCCACTCAAAGTCAAAGGTAGAAACAACAACCCCATCTTTATTAACACCCGTAGATTGCAACCAAATGGTTTGCCCTTCTCCTGTACGTAAGGCATCTGCAATCACCTTGTCTATACGTTGACCATCGTGACATGTAAATAAAACACGCCCTGTAACCTTTTTTGTAAACACAGCTTTATTTGATATTACAAGCATAGATATTGGTTTTTGTGTCGCTTTTATTTTACCCATAACCAAAGCACCTGTAGATAATTCGGCCGCCATACCTTGCACAGCCCAAAACATAGACTTAAAAGGATTTTGATTTATCCATCTATGTTTAACAGACACAATGCATCTACTAGTATCTATAAAAAGTGTTCTAACCCCACAAAAATAAGCTGCAGGTAATTTTAGTAACGTAAAAAAATTCAATTTATTTGCTGTCATACTCATTTATTGTTGATTTAATTTAACTGATTACTTTTTATTTTAATCTAATTTGGTATTTATACATAGTAAAATCAGAATTAATAAAACTAAGGTAAATTTTATTTTATCTTTGTAAATTATTTTAGTGACAAAACACCTGTTTTAGTGTCTAAAATAGTACATACTTAACCTTATATGAAAAAAATAGCCCTTACTATATTTACTTTTTTGCTAATTTTATCGATTAGTTATGCTCAAAATACAGAAAAAATAAAAGGTAATAGAAATGTAACACTCGTTAATACTGTTGTTAAGCCTTTTCATACCATTATTGTAGATCAAGATTTTAAAATAGATTTAATATATAATAAATTACCTGCAGTAGAAATACAAACAGATGAAAACCTACAAGAAATAATAAAGTTTAAAGTAAAAGATAGTGTTTTAACATTTAGCACATCAAAAAAAATAACATCAAAAAAAGAGTTACTTATAAAAGTGTCTTATGATGATGTATTAAAAACCATAGAAACAAGAGATAAAGCCCAACTAAATAGTCTTGCTACAATATTTTTAAACGAAGGTATTGTAAGAACTAGCGGATCATCTAAAGTTGGTTTAACTTTAAAGTCTAAAAAATTTGCAATAAAATCTATAGACAAGTCTAAAGTTAAATTAAACCTTACTACAGATAACTGCGAGCTAGAAATGTACACCTCTAGTGAATTTGAGGCTTTAATAAATGCTAAACATTTAAATTGTGTTTTAAAAGACAAAAGCCAAGCTATAATAGAAGGCGATTGTAAAAACGCCACCATAAGCATTGATAATGAAAGTGATTTTGTTGGTAAAAACTTTGCTATAGAAACTTGTACGTTTAAAAGCAACTCTACCGAAGATGCTTATTTGGAAGTTAAAAAAGATATTAAGGTTAACCTTGCCGAATCTGGGACTCTTTACTTATATGAAAACCCAAGAATTGTTATAGATTCTATGACGGGTACAACAAGGTTAGTAAAAAAAATAAAATAATTTAATTTTCTTTTATTTTAGCCATATAATATAGTTTCTTTAAACTTCTTTTTAACATGGCGAATCTGTATAAGCCAATAAAGAAAAACACCACCGAAAAAACAAAAGATATAACAGCTAAGTATCTAAAATTTGGAAAGTCTTTAAGCTGAAAAAAACCTATACTTCCCAACAATAGGTAAATAGAAGAACGTATATAAGACAATAAGGTACGCTCGTTTGCTAGTCTTGTGCGTTCTATTGCCAAGTAGTCGCGTAAAATAATTTTATTATCTGGCTTAAATTCTATTCCAAAACTTAAAATCTTCATCTGTAATAATATCTATTAGTGTGTCGGCACTAAAATACGCATAAATAAATGTTTTATTAAATATTGTAAGTAGTTTGTAAACACGGGAAGCTTATTTCGACTTTATTAAGTAATTAAATACACCTAACTACTTAAAAATAAATCTATCATGAAAAAAAGCAGCTTACTCTTTACACTATTACTAACTTGTGTTTTGCTATTATCTACAAATGTTAATGCTCAAAAATTTGCACAACCAGACAAAAGCCCCATGGATGTTTCAGCCTTTCCTGGCAGTTACAAAAACGCTAATAAACAAATAAAAATAGCATACAGTAGGCCGCAATTAAAAGGCAGAGCTTTAGAGACACTAGCCCCTAACGACAAAGTGTGGCGTACGGGTGCCAACGAAGCTCCTGAATTAACTTTATATAAAAGCATGAAATTTGGAGACGTTACTATTGCCCCGGGTACCTATTCTTTTTATGTTATACCAGGAAAAAAAGAATGGACAGCTATAATTAATTCTGATTTAAACACATGGGGAGCCTACACTTACGATGAAACAAAAGATATAGCGAGAATAAAAGTACCCGTAACTAAAGCTAAAGAAGCTTTAGAGTATTTTTCTATTGCCTTTAATAAAAACAATAACGATGTTGTTATGCATCTTGGCTGGAATAAAACAAGAGTTGCTGTACCTTTTACCAAAATAACTAAAAAATAATTCTATTTTATTTAAATAAAAAAAGGCTGTCTTAAAAGACAGCCTTTTTTATTATTATTTTTTAATCTACCTAGAATAGTTTGGAGATTCTTTTGTTATGGTAACATCGTGTGGGTGACTTTCGTTTATACCACTAGATGTTATTTTTACAAACTGCCCTGTTTCTTTAAGAGTTTCTATGTTTT
>CALHCQ010000102.1 GCA_937936645.1 uncultured Algibacter sp. | reverse complement strand
TTTTTATAAAATACCTTCAGGAATTTTACAAATGGGTATAGCTACCATCTTGTGTTTATTGGCGTTGTTAAATCTTTTATATATTTTAAATACAACTTGTTCTCTATCAGTGAAATCTGATTCTGTTTTACCCAAATCGTCCATTTTCATGGCCCATTCTAGTTCAGGGTAAGAGGCTCCAATTTGATCTTCATCACTTCGTGCGTCTCCAAATAGTCCGTCGCTAGGGGCTGCCGTCATAATAGATTCAGGTACTTTTAAATAATTTCCTAACTCGTATACTTCCGATTTAAGTAAGTCTGCAATAGGGCTTAAGTCAACACCACCATCGCCATATTTTGTGTAAAATCCTACTCCAAAATCTTCTACTTTATTTCCTGTGCCTGCCACAAGTAATTTGTAAAGTCCGGCATAGTAGTAAAGGGTTGTCATTCTTAAACGTGCTCTTGTGTTTGCAAGAGCCATATCTACAGTGGCTTGGTTTGCGTCTGCTATAACTTCTGTTTTAAAAGATTCAAAAACAGGCGTTAAATCTGTTCGTATACTTTTTACATTTTTAAAGTTTTTTTCTAAATAAGAAATATGCTCTTGCGCTCTAGTTACATGACTTGCCGCTTGGTGTATTGGCATTTCTAAACATAAAACATCTAATCCTGTTTTAGCACATAAAGTTGAGGTGACAGCAGAGTCTATACCTCCAGACACGCCAACTACAAAGCCTTTTACTCCAGCAGATGTTGCGTAATTTTTTAACCAACTAACAATATGTTCTGTAACTTTTTCTGTGTGCATAGTAAATGTAATTAAACTAAGAATAGTACCTTTGTTACACAAAAATAAGTGAATCACTCAATTAATAAAAATTTATAACGTTTTTGTTTAAACAAACCATACCTAGCAATACAACTAGGGTTACAATTTTTTAATATTTTATTATGATCTTGAAGTTTAAAACACATAGCCTTTATTGTTTATGTTTTACATTAATGGCTTGCCTTATTTCTTGTAATAAAATCTCTAAATTACAAGCTGAAATAGCCAACATAAATACAGATATAAAAGTTGAGCGTTACGATAGCTTGTTTGCAACATCTAGTGTAAAAGATTTACCTGTTTTAAAAGAAAATTATCCTTTTATGTTTTCTAAACAGTTTGATGATCATTTTTGGGAAGCCAAACTTAAAGATACATTACAACAACAGTTGTATAAAGAGGTGAAACTTGCATTTAACGATTTTAAAACTACAGAAAAGGAAATAGAAAATTTGTTTAATCATCTTAAATATTACATTCCTAATTTTAAAGTTCCTCGAGTTATTACTACAACCTCTTATGTAGATTATAGAAATAGAATTCTTGTAACAGACACACTTGCTTTAATTTCTACAGACACCTATTTGGGCAGTAACCATGAGTTTTATATTAGTATTCCAAAATATATTAGAGCCTCTTTAATAAAAGAGCAATTGGTTGTAGATTTAGCCACAAAATATGCCGAGAAATATATTTTTCAAACAAGAAATAAAAATTTATTGGATGAGATGATATATTATGGTAAACAATTATACTTTAAAGATCTTGTTTTACCTTTTAAAACCGAAGCACAACGTATAGGTTACACACAAAAACAATTAGATTGGGCTGTAGCTAACGAAAATTATATTTGGCGCTATTTTGTAGAGCGTGAATTATTATTTAGTACAGACGCTAAACTACCTGGTAGATTTATAAATTTAGCACCATTTTCTAAATTTCAATTGGAAGGAATAGATACTGAATCTCCTGGTAGAATAGGGCAGTACATAGGTTGGCAAATTGTAAAAGCGTATATGAAGCAAAATGATACAGAATTAGAAGATATGCTAAATAAAAGTGCAGAAGAAATTTTTAACAACTCGAAGTTTAAACCACGTAAATAATGGCAAATAAAATAACATCTAAAATTGAATTAAACATAGAACTTGATGAGAATCGAGTTCCAGAAAAACTAAATTGGACCGCGCAAGATGGTGGTGTAACCAACGAAGAGGCTAAGGCTTTAATGCTGTCTGTTTGGGATGCCAATGCTAAAGAGTCTTTGCGTATTGATTTGTGGACTAAAGATATGCCTGTAGATGAGATGAAAATATTTTTTCATCAAACATTAGTTGCCATGAGCGATACTTTTAATAGAGCGACTCAAGATGAAAAAATGACCGCAACTATGAAAGATTTTTGCGATTATTTTGCAAAGCATTTAAATATAAAACAGCAATAATATTTTATTTATTTGTAAAACAAAAACGGCACCTGTTAAATATTTAATAGGTGCCGTTTTTGTTTACCATTCGTTAATTCTATTAGAGTCTAGTTTTACAAAAATAAAAATGAGTATTGTAAAGGCCCATAAGCCAGAGCCTCCATAGCTAAATAAAGGAAGTGGTATACCTATAGTTGGTATAAGCCCCATAACCATACCAATGTTAATTAAAAAGTGCATGAAAATAATGGCAGCAACTCCATAACCATACACTCTACTAAATTGAGATTTTTGTAATTCTGCAAGGTGTATTATACGTAATATTAATGCTATAAAAGTAATAACAACCAGTGCAGAACCAAGAAAGCCCCATTCTTCTCCTACGGTGCTAAATATATAATCGGTATGTTGTTCAGGTACAAATTTACCTGTAGTTCTAGTACCTTCCATAAACCCTTTGCCTAAAAAGCCTCCTGAGCTTATAGCTTTCTCGGATTCATT
This sequence comes from uncultured Algibacter sp., assembly GCA_937936645.1. Classification (GTDB taxonomy): domain Bacteria; phylum Bacteroidota; class Bacteroidia; order Flavobacteriales; family Flavobacteriaceae; genus Postechiella. The sequence continues at coordinate 1,103 of CALHCQ010000102.1, read as the reverse complement.
TAAATTATAAGCAAACGTTTTTTTCATTTTCTCCAACTTTACAGGGTCGTTTTCTAATCTAAGCCATAAGCTAATACGATCTCTTTGGTGGGGTTGCAAGACGTTACTATAGAAAAAATGAATTGAAGCAGATATAGCTATACAAGCAACGGCTGTTAAAAGGGTTAAGGTTAAGGGTTGCTTTTTTTTGCCTAAAAAATAAAGTGTAATAATTATTGTAACAGCAATAATAGAAGAAGCTATAGCTCCAAATTTTAAAGATAATATGGCTAAAAAAAACAAAATGACAGCAATGGTTAAATAAACTTTAGGTAACCCTTCCCTGTACAAAACAAAAAAGAAAGCGCCATAAACAATAGTACTGCCAGTATCGTTTTGTAAAAGTACCAGTAATGCAGGTATTATAATGATTACAAAGGTTTTAAGTTGATTTTTAAATGTTTTTATATTGGTGTTTAAGTCGCTAACATAATTTGCAACAGCTAATGCTGTTGCAGCTTTTGCAAATTCACTAGGCTGTAGCGTCATGCCGCCTATGCCGTACCAGGATGTTGCGCCATTTACGTTTTTTCCAAATACAAATAATCCTGCTAAAGAGAGCATGGATACGATATAAATAACACTGGAAAAGCGTTCGTAAAACTTAGAATCTATAGCTAATAGCAATATTACAAGTCCGAATGTTAATAAGATAAATAATAATTGTTTACCATAAGGAGTGCTAAAATTTAAATACTCTATTATAGCTCCTGTGTGAGATGCCGACAGAATGTTTAACCAACCAAACCCTACTAGAATAAAAAAAAGGATAATAACAATCCAATCGAATTTAAAATGTTTGTTAGTTTCTCTTATCATTAATCTGCAATATTATTTAAACGATTTAACTCTTCCTTCAAACTGTAATATTCTAACTCGTCTATAATTTGTAGTGTTGTGTTGCCATTTATTTTAAAATTTTCTTCTGTATACGGTTTTTTGTATTCGTTTTCTAGACTATGTTTTAAAATCCATTCTTCTAAATCTGTTCTAGAAATAGCTTTGTTAATGTATTTTTCAATCATTAAACTTGCAATTTTACCAGCAAATCGACTACCCCAATA
>CALHCQ010000101.1 GCA_937936645.1 uncultured Algibacter sp. | reverse complement strand
GCCATGGGATACCCATAACTTAAAGATATGCTCTGTTAAAAGCACCGGACGGTATAACTTTGCCACCTTATTCCAACTGCCAACTAATATATTGGTTGCAATATTGGTGTTTTGATTTTTAGGAAAAAGGTAGCCAATGCTATCATGCAACACCCAATCTATAGCTGTGTTTTTTTGTTTCCGTGTGGTCTTCTGAATGTGACCTGCTTTACTAACAACAACATTCCCTTTTAAAAAGGATTGATTAATTGCAGTAGTGGTTTCTTCATTTTTACCTGATGAAATATCAGTTCCCAAACACACAATAAAATCGTTAAACATGAACCATGATTTTTTGGCTTTTAGCCCATCTCTATCGTAATCCATTACTGCGATACCATTTTCTCCATTAGAAACGCCACCAACAAATACGCCGTTGGTTTTAAAATCTCTAAATTTAATAATAGGCAGTTTTGCGGTGTCTTGTGCAATAGTTGTTCCTGGAAGTTTTTTCCAATCCCAAAACGGAAATACATTTTGATAAGCCTGGTTGTTTACCGACAGTAATGCCAGCCCATCGCCCATATAATAGCCTTGGATATTTTCGCTATTTACCGACTCTGTGCCCACCACACGTTTGGAACTCATTTTAACAGAAAAGTAAAAATCGTTACGACGGTGCACATGAAAATCTGATTTCCAAAAATGTTTGTTTCCTGATAATGAGACTGTAGATAAAGCATTATTGTATAATGTATCATATCCTTCATCTAAAACTTTCATTTTAGAAATACATGCTTTTAATCGCTTTGCTTTATTTAGCTGTTCATCCTTAAACAAGTGCCTTCCTAAGGCATTAACATCATAAGTATTGTTCCATAAAATCCATTGCTGACCTTTTAAAATAAAGTTTCTTAATAAACTTATTTTACTTGGTTCAAACTCAAAAGGCGTATGCTTTACCATAGTAAAACATTGTATCATGTTTTCTAAATACCATAGCCCATAATTACCAAATTGCAATTGTGCACCATGCTCGTGATACGACCAATCTGCTTTAAGGCCTACACGTTTTGCTACATGCAACTCTTCTTGAATAGCTTTACTGGCAATAGCTACCGTATCTTGCTCTCTTAATAATAAAGAGCGTAGCATTACATTAGTAGCTAACCATACTTTATTTTGCCCTGACATTTTTATTTTAGCCCGGTATAAAAGTGGTATTGCTTTTTTTAATTGTTTTTCACTTAAAGTATGTTCTAATAAAAATAGTGTGGGTAATAATAATTTAGGCACTCCTATATGTTGGTCGTGCCAATTTGTACTTAAAAAATCGTTATCTAGCCAATAATCTAGACTTTGGTGTACTTTTTTTAAGAAGCCTTTATCCTTGTAGAATTTAGAATTTTTATTATGATAACTAATAGCTAAATTTTGAACATATTTTAAATGGTCTTTTACAGCCCATTCACTCTTTACTTGAGACGCATAATTAATAGTAGCCCAAGAACCGTTTTCCTGTAAATTTGCCAATATACCTTCTATTTTAACATCGTCTTGTTCTATATTTTTATAATACGTCAATACATTTTCATGTAATTGTTTTAAATGGCTTGGGTAAGAAATTGACGAGTTCTTTTTCACACTTAAATCTGCACAACTAAATAGCATCATAGCTATTAGTAAGAAAGACAAACGTGTAAAATATAACTTCATGAAAGGGACTTTTATTTATTTTATCTGATTTAAATTTAGTGTGTTATATAGTTACTTGCTTTGCTATAATTTATAAAAGCCTTAATCGTTTACAAACTAATCATTATTGGTTATCTCTAAATTATCAAAAAGATTGGCATGGTAGGAGCTGGCTAAAGCAACATAACCATTACCTGTTTCGTGAACTGTTTTGGTTACGGATGTGTTATCAATAAAAACCTCAACATTTTTATCTTGAAATTTTATTTTTAATTGATGCCAAACGTTGTCTTTAAAATTAGACAGACTTCCTTCTTTTAATGTTTTCTTGTTATGGATTAGTTTCCAGTTTCCATTTTTTGCTATCATAAATCGGTAACCACGTAAAAAACTACCTTTTACACGGCCTCCTAGTTCTACATGACCATCTTTGATATAAATATCGGCGCTACAGGTAAAGTTTTTCCATTTTACATCACCTATTAAAGTATGTGGTTTTACGTTTGGTCTTCTATAGATTCGCATCCAATCATAGCCTGGTTCTGGAGCTATTTGCTTTAAACATTTGGTTCCATCTTCTTTTAAAGCTATTTCAAAACTTCCTTTTTGATCTGAATGATATTTTGGTAAATCTCCAACCGCTCTATCTTCATAATCTTCTTTGTAAGGAAAAGGGAATGCCTTGGCTTTTGGAATGTTATAACTTCCTTTTTGTTGGCCTGTTGTTGTTGTTAATGAATAGATACTTTTAGGATCGAGCTTTAATACAAACGATCTCTTTTGAGGCACAATACTTGTTAATTCTATAAATTGATTTTCTTTATCAGATTTCCAAACATAGACTTTTTTGTTTTCTAAACCTTTTTCTATATTAACCTCTATAGTTTTGGCATTTTCGGTACACACAATCATACTCCAATGTGCACTATTTTTATCTTTTAAAGTTACTATACTGCCTTTATAAGTAGACGGTTCAAACAAACCACAACCTGTATTTAGATATTGCCATTGTTTTGCTTTAGTAAACTGAGTTGTATGTGCCGTTGCCCATATTGTTGGCCAAACTTCGTAATAGCCGCTCCATGGTTCGTTTGCTTTCATGGCTCCAGCCTTGTCCCAAGTTACGGTTTTATATATAGAGCCAATAGGTGCCCAAATTAATGTTTTTGTAATTTGATCTCGAATGTAAAACTTATTATACAATCGTGCTAAGTTTAATGCTCCTGCTCCGTCCCAATCTTTACCTGTCCAACTCCAGTCTTCACTTGCCCAAAGTGGAGTTCCAGATTTTTTTGCTTTTTCTGTAGTTGGACGTCCACGACCATCTACCATATTATCTGTAAATTCTCTTCCAGAAACATAATGGTAACCTACTGCTTCAATAACTTTTTTATATGCGTCATCCTTTTCTAGATCGTTAAAAATTTTCCAATCACCACTATTATCATCTGGCCCTTGAATTTTTACATTTTTATAGCCACGAGCATCTAAAGTGGGTCTCATGTTATTTACCAGCCAATCACGATTTGTATCATTTTCATTTTCTGCTGCAGCAACCCAATCTATATCTAGATCCCACTTTTTCTTTGCAACATCTAAAAAAGCCACAAAATAATTAGCAGACTCTTGGCTGTAAATATTTGGTTTTAACCAACCAGGGAAACTCCAAGGTAAATATTCTAAAATAACGTTTGGGTTTCTGTTTTTAGCTTCTCTCATAAACCAAAATTCATAACCACGAGACACTGGATTTTTTAACTCTTCTTTAGTAAATGCATGTGAAGGCTCTGAACCGCAAGTTGAATTTTCTCCTCCTCCCATTTCTACTTTTAAATGCTGAAAACCAGCTCCAAATTTAGGCTTAAATAAAAGGTCTAATATTTGACTTCTTACAGGGTCTTTATAATCGTATAACAAATCTGTAGATGCGCCTGCACTTACAGCTCCTATACCTTCAAAAGTTCGGCCTTTACGCTTTGTACTTATGTTTATTTTTACATTTCCATTTTTTGATTTACAAAATACATTTGGCTTAAATGCCTTCCCTGGATTTTTTATTTTACCCATTTTAAACCAAGAAACCTCACTATGTACAGCACCTCTATTATTACCCCAAGCAATAACTTTCCAGTACACCTTTTGTCCATTTTTTAAAGGCTCGCCAGAGTACTCTATACCTGTAGATAAAGATGTGCTCGTTGGCCCTGAATCCCAAAGATCTGGATATTTTAATTGCTCTGGGGTGGTAGCCATTACTATTCGATATCCGCCTTGTTTAGGACTTCTTTTATTACCTACAAAAAGCCAACTAAAATGAGGTTTGTTTATAGTAATACCCGTTGGCGTTATTTTAGATTCACATTTTAAATCTTTTAACTCCAAGGTTTGTGCTTGTGTATACAAACACATAAAAAATATGAGAATAAATATTTTTTTCATAAATAAATACTTTGCTTTACCTAATATATTTTTAGTCTATAAATAATTCATCTATATATGGGCCACTTTGACCTGTTGTTTCTAATTTTATGCTGTTGGCACCAGCTTTAAGTCTAATAACTGCAGGCACGAACTTCCATTCTTTTTCCCAGCCGCCAGTTGGTTTAAACTCTAAAGTCTTAATATATTCATCATTTACAAACAACTTCATAGGGTGTTTCTGCCCTTCGTTATTGTGCATGTATCTTAAACGAATACTATAATCGCCGCCTTCACCATCATTTTCTTGATAAAACTCTACCGAGCCTTCTTTATTTTCAAAAGTTACAAATCCGCTTCCTTTAAAACGTCTTGCATCTTTGCTAGATTTAGCGCTTCCTTTTAAAATTCCATCTTCGGCAGATATATTTACACCTCTACCAATCCATAGATCTTTAGAGTGTTCGTCTCCCCAAAACAAACCTTCATTTTTAGCAAAACGCTCTTCCATTTTTAATACGACATTGTTGTTTTGCTTAACAATAGCTTTAACTGTAGTGCCATTGGTAACATTAAAGGAGCCGTTGTATACTTGTCCGTTAATTTCTGGATCTTCGCCATTTGTAGTATAAAACACTTCTAGTTTGGCATTATTAAGTGCTCCTATAACCTGCAGTTGTTTAACATCTATAGAAATGCTATTTGACAGATATAATGATACATCGCCTAAAATTGCTCCCGTAATAATTGAGGCTTTTTTTGCCTGAGGCTTCTCTCTTAAAAACAATCTAGATTTACCAAAAAACAAGCTTCTATAGTTTGCTTTTGTTCGGCTTGTAGGATCTATAGGGTTACCATTTTCTATAGAAATTTTATTTAAATCGCCCTGAATATTGTAATACACTTTATTCTCTGCATAAGGAAATAACGCACCATTTTTATCTTGGCCTTGAGATGTTACAATATAACTAGCCAAAAACTCATCTTCTGCATTTAATTTAGTAATACTTGTATTTAATTGCGATGGTTGTTTACTAGTACTAAAAGAAGTACGCTTTACAATTTTATTATTTTTGTAAGCTACGGCTTCGATAGTTCCTTCTTGATAAGGTACCATCCATTCGCATTGCATTTCGTTCCAAACAGTGCCTGGTTTATCTTTACCTAAAGATTTTCCGTTTAAAAACAATTCAACCTCATCGGCGTTACTGTAAACCCAAACAGGAATAACTGTCCCTTTTTTCATTCTAGGATGTGTCCAACTAGGCAACATGTGTAACATGGTTTCTTTAGTCCATTGACTTTGGTAGAAATAGTATAAATCTTTTTTAAAGCCTGCAACATCTAAAGCGCCACCCATAAATAAGTTAAAAGGCAAACCACCATGCACTAAACCTGCTTCGCCATAATAATCGAAACCTGTCCATCTAAAATGACCACTATGCCATGGATTATCGCGCATAACTTCCCAATATTTTCTGGCAGAAACTCTAACTGTAGCATTATCATAAGATGAATTAAAACTTTGTTTTCTATTTCTCCAGTTTTTAGGATTAATCCCCTCGTAAAAGAAAATTTCTTTTTCTGTTAAATTGGGTAGTTCGTAAGTGCCTGGTAATTCATTATCTCGCCACCAGGTTTGTGTTCTATAATACCCTCTAGTTTGCCAAGTGTGTGGTGCTTCGGTAGATATAAATGGTTTATTAAAGGTTTTGGTTTCTATAAAAGTTTTGGTTTCCGATCCTCCATTAACTCCCGTAATATCCATATCTTCTGGGTTACCTGCTCCAGATGTAAACAATCGTGTAGGATCTAGTTGTTTACCAAATTTAACCAACTCTGGACCAATAGGACTATGCGTCTCGTTTCCTAAACTCCATACAAAAATACTCGCATGGTTGCGATCTCTTGTAATCCATTCGGTAAGGTCTCGTTTCCACCAAGTATCGAATGCTTGTTTGCCATAATCTTGTGGTGCCTTTTTGTGCCAGCCATCAAAAATCTCGTCCATGACAAGTAAGCCTATTTCGTCACATATATCGTAAAACATAGGTGGCGTTGGATTGTGAGAAGGACGTATGGCATTTATACCCATACTTTTTAAAGATTGTAATTTCCAGCGTAATAAAGGCTTTGTCCATGCGCCACCAACAGGTCCACCTTCCCAATGCTCGCAAACACCTTTTAATTTTACATTTTTACCATTTAACCAAAACCCTGTTTTTGTTTCCCATTTTACGGTTTTAAAACCAAAATTTGTTGTTACCTGATCTATTACTTTTTTACCATCTAAAACTTGAGTAACTACTTGGTATAAAACTGGAGTATCTGGACTCCATAATTTAGGATTATTTACAACCAAATTGACCTCTAATTTATCTCCTTTAACCTTTTGTTTAACATTACTAACAACCGCCCCTAAAGAAGAGAGTATTTTTGCACTAAATTTTAAACCTTTTTTGTCTTTAGACAAAGCCACTTTTATATTTACAGACGCTTTATCTTTTTCTATTTTTGGTGTAGAAACAAAAATTCCATTTGGTTTAATATGAGAATTATTTACTTCTATAAGTTTTACAGATGCATAAATTCCGCAAGGGTGATACCATCGCGCCGATGGCTCTAAAGCATTATCTACACGTACTGCTATGGTGTTGGTTCCTTGTTTTAAAAATTTAGAAATATCGTATCTAAAGCTAATATAACCGTAAGGTCTTTTGGCAATATATTTTCCATTTATCCAAACCTCACTATTCATGTAAACACCATCGAAATTAATGTATATTGTTTTGGATAAACTGCTCTTTTTTATTTGAATATTTTTTCGATACCAACCAATACCACCGTCATGATAACCACCACCTTGACCTTGATCGCCACCTTTGCGAACTCCTTTCTCAAAAGACCAATCGTGTGGTACATTTAATCTTGACCAATGAGTAAGGTCTACCTTTGCTTTAGAAAAATTTGGATTGTCTTTTAAAATAAAATACCAGTCTTGATTTAGACTCGTTTCTACACGTTGTGCAAAAAAAATATTTACAAAAAATAGATTAATTAATAGTAGTAATAATTTTGATTTACAAATTGGAATCATACTTGATTTTTATTATTTTTTCTATCAAAAATAAGAAAATCAAACTTAGCTTTATTACGAATTAATAATATCCTGTAGTGTCATGAAAACGAACTATAAACGCTTAAATATTTGCATTAAATTTTTGAGCGTATTGAGTTGGTGTTAAGTTGTATTTTTTTTGAAAACATTGACTAAAATACTTCTGTCTTTTAAAGCCAACTTTTGCACTAACCTCGGCCACTGTAAATTTGTCAATTTCTAATAATCTAGCAGCTTGTTTTAAGCGTATTTCTTGTATAAAATCTTTGGGCGTTACATTAGCCCACGCTTTTATTTTAACAAAAAGCATAGAACGACTTACGCCTAAATCTTCACTAAACTGATTAACATTAAAGCTTTGATTAGCTATGTTAAGCTTAACAATTTGGTAGGCTTTTTGTAGCATTTTCTCGTCTATAGAGGTTAAAGACACATCGGAAACAGTAAAACCATCTTTAGATAGCAAGTTTTCTTTTAAGCGGGTTTTAGATTCTAGTATGTTTTTTACTTTTAAAGTTAGTTCTTTAATTTCAAACGGTTTACTTAGGTAATCGTCTGCTCCACTTTCTAAACCTTGAAATTTATAAACCAAAGATGATCTCGAGGTTAGCATAATAACCGGAATATGGCTGGTTTTAAAATTAGTTTTAATTTTTGCACACAACTCTGTACCTACCATTTTAGGCATAATTACATCGCTAATAATTAAGTCTGGTACATGTTTAATGGCTAATTCTAAAGCGACTTCTCCATTTTCTGCTTCAATAACATTGTATTCTGATTTTAATATTTCTTTTATAAACGAACGTAATGTTGTACTATCCTCTACCACAAGAATCGTATATGCTTTTTCTGTATTTAATAACGATTCTATATCTAGGTTTTCTTGTTGTTTTTTGGGACTTATTTGTTTTACGTATTGCGATAAATCGTCACTTGTTTTAAAGTCATCTATTATTTCTTCTTTAGCTAAATGTCCTTTTCCTTTTTTAAGTTTTACCACAAAACGCGAACCCGTTGGTATTGCTTTAAAAACATCTATTTCGCCTTTGTGTAGTTTAACAATATTGTGAGCAATGGAGAGTCCAATACCGGTTCCTTTTTGATAATTGTTTTCGGACTGATTATGTATGGAAACTTCAAAAAAACGATCGAAAATTTTATCTAAGTACTCTTCTGCTATACCAACACCATTATCTATTACATTTATTATAACATGTGTATCGTCTTGATGTATACGCACTTTTATACGCCCACCTTTTTCTGTATACCTAAAAGCGTTAGAAATAATATTATAAAAAACACGTTCTAATTTATACCTGTCATAATAAACTAAAAGATTTTCTTTCTCTGTTTCGAATTCATATTGATAATTATCAATTTTAGCAAATTCGGAAAATGATAAAAATATTTCCTTTAAAAATTTAACAATATTACCTTCGGCTGCTTCTAGTTTAAATTGGTTATTCTCAAACTTTCTAAAATCCATCAGCCTATTAATTAATCGTAATAAATGGTTGGTACTCCCTTCCATTATTTTTAATTTATTAAAGGTGTCTTTATTGCCTGTGTAATTACTTAAAATACTTTGCAATGGCCCCAATATTAAGGTTAATGGTGTTCTAAACTCATGAGATATATTTGTAAAAAATTCTAATTTATCGTTATTAAGTTCTTCTATTCTTTTATTTTCTACATGTTCTAATTCTAGTTTGTATTTTAACTTTGATTTAGATTGTAACACCCAATAAACACTAAGCAGAATACAAATGGCTATAAGTGTATAAATAAGATATGCCCACCAGGTTTTCCATGGTTTAGGTTTAATAGTTATGTTTAAGGTTGTTGTATTTTTACTCCAAACACCATTGTGGTTAGCTCCTTTTACCTCAAAAGTATAATTACCAGCTTTTTGTAGCGTAAAAAAAGCTTCGGTTTGGTTGGTATAAACCCAATGATCATCTAGTCCTTTTAATCTATATGCATAACTATTTCCAGCAACATGAATATAGTTTGGTAAACCGTAGGTTATAGAGAAATTTGAGTTTTTATAATCTAAATTTATTTCTTTTGTATATAGAATATCTTTATTTAAAATTTTGGCATTTGTTTTAACATCTACAGTCTTGTTCTGTATTTTTAAATCTAACAACAGTGTATTTGGCGCATAATTATCGTTTACTAAACTATTAGAATTAAAATGTGTTATGCCATTTAAAGATCCGAAATAAAATTTATCATCACCAAGTTTAACCCCCGAATTATACCTAAAACCATTGCTTATTTCTATGTTTTTTTGCTCGAAAATTGTTGTTTCTTTAGTTTCTATATTATATTTAACGATACCACGCTCTGTAGATAGCCATATAATATTAGATTTACCTGTAAGAATGCTATAAATTGTGTAAATAGGATATTTTTTATCTAAATCTATCTTTTTTAAATTAACCCCATCATAACAAAACAAGCCTTGTGCTTGGGTACCAACCCATAAATTGTTTAGATGATCTTTAGATAATGAGGTTACATGATAACGTGCAAACTTATCTTTATCTAAAAAAGAAATCGATTTATAAGCACCTTCTTTATCTATAGTTAATTTGTAAAACCCGCCTAAACCACCTGCCCAAACAATACCATTTTTTTCTATTAATATTGTTTTAATAATATTGGTGGTTACAATGGGTTTTTTTATTGCCGTAAACTTTTTTGTTAAAACATTATATTTTACAACGCCTAAACCAAAAGTAGCAAACCAGTAATTATTATTCTCTTTCTTAATATCGAAAACACCTGAGTTTTTTAAAGCTTGTTTTAAATCTTTAGAAAAAACATCAAACTCTTCTTTTTTAGATAATAAATTATATGAAAAAATACCGCGATTTAATGTACCTACACATAATATATTTTCATTATGCAATGCGATAGCCCGTATAGGGTACGTTAGTAATTTATCTTCTTCTGGCACTTTTAATAATTGAGTAACATTACCTGCCGTACTTATTTTGTTTACCGTACCCGTATCTGTACCATAGTAAATGTTAGCATCTTGATCTGTAATAATACAATTTGCTGTATTGCCGTCTATGTTATCATTTTTAATATTTACAAAATTCTGATTAGATTTTGTCCATATATTTATTCCAGCACTCTCGGTGCCTAACCACATCGAACCATTTGAATCTTTATAAATAATTTTTACAAAGTTTTGATTTAATGTTGTTTTACTTGAAATATTAGACTTAAGACTTAGCATCTTATCTTGTGGTGTAATTATAAAAACACCATTAGTTGTAGCGATCCATAAATTATTGTCGTTGTCTATTTCTAAATCGTTAACATCAACATTACTTGGAATTTGGTTAAACAAAGGCCTTTTAAAGGTTTCTAGTTTTGTATTAAAAGTTAAATAACCATTATATTTAGTTGCAATACCTAGAACGCCAGGTTTAACTTCTATAATTTTTTTTATGTATATTTTGTTTACCGTTGCCGTGTTGTTAAACTGCGTTGTAGTATAATTATTACTCTTGGTTTTATTGAGCCTTAATAAGCCATTTGGTGTCGCTAACCAAATGATATTATTAGAGTCTACATATATTTGATTTACAATATTTCTACGCTTAAGAGTAAGTTTATCGCTTAATATATTTTTAAACGAATCGCTCTCTGGGTTATAAATAGAAATCCCATTGCCAGTACCAAACCATATGGTTTGATCTGGCATGAGCTTACTACAAATAATTAAACTGTTTTTTAAAGCCGTATTACTTTTTACTTTTCTAAAGTATTTTTTAAATATTCTTTTTTTGGGGTCGTATCTGTTTAAACCATTGAGCGTGCCTACCCATATATAACCGTTACGATCTTCTAATATATTTAATATACTTGTATTACTTATAGCAGTAGTGTCTAGTACATTACTTCTGTAAACTGTATTTTTTAAACCATTAAATTTATTAAGTCCGTTTTGAGTACCAATCCAAATTTGGCCATATTGATCTTGACTAATAGCGTTTATGGTATTATTAGATAAGCCGTTACCAATAGTAACATGTTTAAAATAAAAGGTAGGTGCTTGAGAATATATACAGCTACTTAAAAACAACAATAAATAAAAAAGGACACTTTTTAACACTGCAAATATTTTTTTGTAAAATAGCTGTTTTACACGAAATTTAAATAAAAAAAGAACTTAAATTAGATGTTTAAAATAAAAATAAAGCTCTTTTTTTTACGAAACAGGTAAAATTATAACTTGCACTATGCTGACTCTCGCTCTATAAAACTAAATGGTGCATTCACTTTTTCCTTTTTATTATCTAAAATATACTGAGCAGCCAACGTACCCATAGTGTCAAAATTTGTTGAGATAACCGTAATACCTAATAATTGTTTTAGTGAAGTATCGTTGTATGATATTAAGCCTACATCCTTACCTAATTTATAATTTAATGCTCTAGTTTTATTAACTAAGGCCACAAGGTCGTCGTCTTCTAAGGTTATATATAATGTTTGCTTTTCTATACGTTCGTCTTTTGATATCTGTTCTTTTACATCGAAATTAATTTTGTTTAAATGACAAAATTTAACAAAACCATCTAATATGCGTTTCGGATACGGATAAAATACCTTTTTAGGAAATATAATACTGATTTTACTATAATTTTCTATTTTACTTTTGGCTAATTCTAGCGCCGAAAATATATCATTTTCAAAGTCTTGATACACGCCAATATAATTGCCTTTAATATGATGTTTATTATTATCTAGAAGAACCAATTGCTCTTTAGGTATTTTATTAATAGCCTCGTTTATTGGCGCAGTAAAATTCATGTAAGACAAATTTTCATTTCTAAAATGTGGCATAATCACATAATAATCGTAAGCACCTTTGTATTTTTCTATAAGCTCTACAAACAAACTTTCGTCGCAATGATAACTATGTAAGTCTACATGAGATTTTGTATCTAAAGCCTTTAAAAAAGCATTATAAACACGCATTTTATAAGGGCTTAATTTATTTACCAAAAACAAAACGTTTAGTTTAGATATTAACTTCGTTTTTGCAACAAAACTCCCTTTACCTTGTACCGAAACAATAACCTTACGCTTCTTTAAAACCCCATAAGCTTTTTCTACTGTATCGCGAGATAAGTAGTATTCTTCACTTAATTTATTTATAGAAGGTAATTTATCACCTTTCTTTAAAATACCTAGCGTTATATTTTGAATTACAGCATCTATAATTTGAATATACTTTGGTACTAAAGAGTTTGATTCTAGGTTTAGTTGGTCTAACATAAAGTTCTTTTTTTAGCTGAAACAAATCTAAATAAAGAAAGCAAAAAAAAAGTCTTAAACTAGTATACTAAAAGTCCAAAACCTTATAAAAAACTATAAAACAAACAGTTAAACATGACTTAAATAAAAGATCCCTTAAACTATTGTATTGTTTTTTAAACTAATTACCTATTAAAATATTAAGAAAAAACAACCCTAAAAAACAAAAAAACTCCAAGTATTGTAAATACAAATACTTGGAGTTTTTTAACCTTAAACGTAATATAAATTATCTAATATCGTTTTGTAAAAAAGCTGGTCCATTACTAGGAAATTGCTTTTCTAATAACTTTTTCATTCTTTTTTCTACCTTACGATGTTCACTAACACCAGATAAATTCTTATTTGCTACAGCACTCTTATCGTGTAAATAAAGTTCTTTTCCTAAAACAGTATGGTCTTGAGAATTTCTCCATTCGGTATACCTCCAAGTTCCATCAGTTGTAGTACAACCCATTATTTTTTTACCTCTAGCATAAACACTATATGCTGCATCGTCCCATTTAGTTTCAGGACTATCCAATATTTTTAATATACTTTTACCATCAGATTTTGGCCCTTGTAAGCCACACGCATCTACTAGAGAAGGGAAAATATCTACATTTTCTACTAATGCATCTGTAGTTACACCTGCTTTGCGGTTTTTATAGTTGGTTTCTCTACTTATTATTAGAGGTACTCTAACATCTATTTCCATATTAGATTGCTTACACCAAGAACCGTATTCACCAATTTTATAACCATGATCACTCATTAAAATAACCATAGTGTTTTTTCTTAAATCTAAAGATTCAAGAGTTTGCATCACCTTTCCTATTTGAGCATCTACATAACTAACAGAAGCATGGTAACCATGTATTAAATCTCTTGTTAAATCATCATTTAAACTTCCTTTATTAGGTATATTAGAATACACTTTTAATTCTCCCCAATTACTTAGGGCTAATCTGTAAGCACCATCAGGCTTTTTTCTAGACGGAACTTTAAAATCATTTTTGTTATATAAATCCCAATATTTTTTTGGAGCATTAAAAGGCAAGTGTGGTTTACTTAAACCTACAAACATTAAAAACTTATCGTCTTTAATTTCTTTTAATGTTTTAATAGCATGGTTTGCCGCTCTACCATCTTTATACCCATCATCTTCTACATCTGCATTTTCAAAAGCAGGTCCTTTAACACGTTTTTTACCTGCTTCTTTTTGTTCCTTAATGTAGGCTATATTTTCTGGCTTAACATAAGTATTAGGCTCTTTTCCGAAGTAATGAGACCAAACCGACTTGTCATCTCTACCATGGTGGTACACTTTACCAATGCTTACCGTTTTGTAGCCATTCTTACTAAACAATTGCGGCATAGAAACCACTTCTTTAGTAACTTTACGTAGCGGCGTAAAAATACTATACACACCAATAGACTCTGGCCTTAAACCTGTTAATACACTCATTCTAGATGGTGCACAAATACCCTGTTGTGCGTAAGCTTTATTAAATAAAACCCCTTCTTTACTTAACTTATCTATATTTGGAGTTAACGCTGTTTCGCTACCATAGCAACCTAATTCTGTTCTTAAGTCGTCTACAAAGAATACCAATACGTTAGGTTGATCTTTGGAGTTACTTGTTGTTGTCTTTTGAGCTTTACCATATGTAAAACTAAGTACGACTAATAATACCGTTAAAATTTTCTTCATTTATTATTGTTTTTAATGTTCTTTGTTTTTAGGTGAATATACAACTCCTGTGCCATTATCGAATTTCCAAAAAGCAATAC
The DNA here is from genome assembly GCA_937936645.1 of uncultured Algibacter sp. GTDB lineage: Bacteria > Bacteroidota > Bacteroidia > Flavobacteriales > Flavobacteriaceae > Postechiella. The sequence continues at coordinate 6,038 of CALHCQ010000101.1, read as the reverse complement.
AAGGTTTATTTTCTGCAAAAGTATAATTATATTTCTTTAGATAGTAATCTCTAGATTTAAATTCATCACCAATACTTGTTAATTTATCATTCAATTTTTTGTCTAATTGAGCTTGAATATCCTTACTGCTAGACTTGTTTAATAAATTATTCATTTGATAAGGATCGGCTAAATTATCAAAAAGCATACTAGGGCCTTTTATTGTTCTAGCATATGTATATTGTTTTGTTCTAATAGCTCGGTAAGGCTCATCTTTAAAATTTGATGCAAAAGGAGCTACATTCATAACTAATGCCGCACGATCATGCTCTGCATTAGGTTTTTTAACTAAATTAGATAAGTTTTCGCCCTCTATGGTTGTTGGTATTTTTATTCCAGATAGACCTAATAAAGTAGGTAAAATATCGGGAGTTGTTATAGGGGCATTTACAACAGCTTCTTTTTGCACATTAGTGCCCGGATAACGTATTAAGAAGGGCACACGTATAGATTCATCCCAGGCCATTTGTTTTACCCAAGGTCTTACACCATGTGCGCCCATCATTTCACCATGATCTGCAGAGAAAACAATGATGGTATTTTCTAATAAATTTAAATACTCAATCTGTTTAAATAAAGCCCCCAAAGCTTCGTCTGTGGCTGTTGCATGCGCATAATAGCCTTGTAATTCTTTTCTAGTACGTTTTTCTAATTGCTTTGGCACGTTTGGGTTTAATGTTAACGTATTTGCAGGGTACATCGCTTTATAAGTTTCTGGAGCTGAATCGTGAGGAAAATGTGGCGTTGCTATTGAAATCATGGCCAAAAAAGGTTTTTCTGCATTAGCTTGGCTAACTAAATATTTATTAACATCTTCTACAATTGCAAAAGGTGAATACGTTTTCCAATACTTTATATTGGAATCGTTATGATCGTAATAAGGCATTTTTTTGTAATTATGAGAACACTCTAAAGCTTTCCAATATTCAAAACCTTGCCGTCTTTCTTTTGGCGTAAAAGCATGTCTTCCATGACCGTCCAAATGCCATTTACCCCAATATGCTGTGTTGTATCCTGCTTCTTTATATATTTCGGCCATAGTTAACTCCTCCTTAGGCAAATATAAATCGTTTAAAATCATACCTGTAGTCGTAGGAAACCTGCCTGTTAATAAAGAAGCTCTATGTGGCGTACATACGGGTAAAACCGAAACTGCATTTGTAAAATTAACAGATTGTTTAGAAAACCTGTCTAAATTTGGGGTTTTAACATCTGGATTGCCTGCGTATCCTAATGCAGAGCCACGCCATTGGTCGGTTAAAATATAAATAACGTTAGGCTTACTAACCATGGTAGTCGTAGACTGTTTTGTCTCTTTTTTACAACTAAAAAATAATAACACTGTAATGATTATTATTTTACTACATTTCCATGTATTCATCCTTTTTTTATTATTAATAATATTACTATTAATTTATGCGCATTAAGCAACTTGTTATTTATAATGCAAAGGCTTTGGAGATTGCACGACTCCCGCTCCTTTATCAAAACTCCACCAATCTACGGCTTGACGTTTTTCATCTAATTTATAATTATATTTATTTAGATAATATGATTTAGGTCTTACGGTATCCCCTATTTTTTTAAGTTGAGCATGTAATTGTTTATCTAAATTTTCTTGAATACTTTTCATCGAATCTTTATTTAATAAGTTATGCTGCTGGTACGGGTCGTTTATATTATCGTATAACATACTTGGTCCATTTGTGGTAATAGAATAAGTGTATTGTTTTGTTCTAATAGCACGATAAGCCGCGTCGTTTCTGTTAGAGCCAAAAGGTGCTACATTCATAACCAATGCTGCACGATCTACATTAGAATCGGGCTGTTTTATTAAAGCTGCTAAATTTTCTCCTTCTATACTTTCTGGTATAGAAATATTAGATAAACTCAATAAAGAAGGTAATATATCTGGTGTTGTTATTGGTGCATTAATAACACGACCTTTATGTTTTGCTATTCCTGGATAACTTATTAAAAATGGTACTCTTATAGACTCGTCCCAAGCTAATTGTTTTACAAAAGGTTTTACCCCATGAGCTCCCATCATTTCACCATGATCGGCAGAAAAAACAATAATGGTATTCTCTATTAAACCTTGAATTTTTAAATTATCAAGTATTAACCCTATAGCTTCGTCTGTAGCTGTAGCATGTGCATAATAGCCTTGTAATTCTTTACGACTCCTGTCTTTAAATTTATCTGTAACATTTGGATTTAAAGTTAGCTTCTCTGGTGGGTACATTGCTTTATACCTTTTTGGTGCAGATGTATGCGGATAATGTGGTGTTGCAATAGAAATAACAGCTAAAAATGGTTTCTCATCGTTGGCATGTGCTGTAATATAAGTATTAGCATCTTTAGCTATAGCGAAAGGAGAATACTGTTGCCATTGTTTAATATTAGTATCTTCATTATCATAATATGGCATTCTTGTGTAATTATGAGAACACTCTAGAGCACGCCAAAAGTCGAAACCTTGGCGCCTTTCTTTTGGTATGTAAGTACGTCTCCCATGACCATCTAAATGCCATTTACCCCAGTATGCTGTGTTATAACCTGCCGTTTTGTAAATCTCTGCCATTGTAAGTTCTTCTGCAGGTAAATGTATATCATTTAAAAACATACCTGTAGTCGTAGGAAATCTACCCGTAAGCAATGCTGCTCTGTGCGGCGTGCAAACAGGTGTTACAGATACTGCATTTGTGAAGTTAATTGCCTGTTTAGAAAACTTATCTAAGTTAGGCGTTTTAACATCTGGATTGCCTGCATATCCTAACGCAGAGCCGCGCCATTGGTCGGTTAAAATATAAACAATATTAGGCTTTTTACTATTTAAATCTTTATCTACAAGTGTGCTATTATCTTTTGTTTTACAACTTGTAAACAAGATAAGAGCAGATATAAATAGTTTTGTTATTTTAAAAAAACGCATAAATTAGGTATATGTTTTAAAAGTTTATTTTGTGTACAATTGCCCTTCTCCTTCTGGCACAAAAATAATGCCTGCCCAGCGACCACGTGTATACTCTACCCCATCGTTAGTACCAACATTTGCAACAACGGTTATTTCATCTCCTCGTTTTATATTTATAGATTCTATTAGAGTATTAAACTTAATCCCCTCTTCGAACATTTTTTCTGACAGTGTGGTTTTAAACGTACTAACAACAGTATTGTTAACTAATATTTTAAACATAGATTGACCATCATTCTCACCAACACCAACAAAAACAATATCATAAACACCACTAGCAAAATTAAATGTAGTTGTTGTTTTAGCTTCTTTGGATTTATCAGGGTCTATAGCCAACCAATTTTTTCCGTTTTTATAAAATTGAGTTCCATAAACAGGAAATTTTATTGCCGATATAGAATGATTTTCTGGGGATCTGTTAGAAATATTTTTAAAATAATTTGTGTTAACAGAAGGTTTTCCTGTATTTCCTAAAGTAGGACTCTTCTTCTTTTTAACTTCTTTAGCTTTTGTAGTATTATTTACTTGTCTTGTGTTGGTGTTTTTTAATTTAGTTGTTGTATGCGCAGTACCACTATTAGACTTGTAAGGTTTAGGCCCCTTATCTGTTGGTACAAAGTCTGAATTTGTAGTTAGTAAAAATTTATCAAATTCAAAACCATCTTCTCGCATACTAAATTGCACATCGTGTACTCCTGCTGTAGCAATGTCTAAGTATATTTGTTTTGGCACACCACAATGTACTTCTTTAGTTCTTTGTTTACTAGCCCAAATCCATTTGCCACGATCATGACACCATTGCATACGTTTACCATGGTTTGGCCAAGTATTATCTACACCAACATGCAGCCCATTATCTTCGCTACCCGTACTTAATGCTCTTGCCCAAACGTAATAACGCCCCGGTTTATTAAATTTAATTTTATAATGAAGTACGCCTATTTTACCTGGTATATTAGAAAAGTTATCTCCTTTTTTAAGTAAGTCTTTATTTGTAGTACGCTCGTCTGGTAAAATCTCTAAATAAGTATCATTACTTGCACCTTGCCAATGTGGTTTATCAACATCTTTACCTACAGAAGGAAATTCGTTTTGCGAAGTTCTATACCATTCCCTAATATTCGTTTTAGTTTGTTTATAAAAATGTTCTGCCTCGACAGCAATAACATTATTTTGCTCTAAAAAAACAACATCTTTATTTATTGTTGGTGCACTAAACTTAGTAGACTGTGCCGTACTTAGTATAATTGTACCTAATAGAAATAATGATAATATAAGTTTTGTTTTCATGTTTTTGTATTAACTATTTAAAATAATCCCTTAACATAATTGCTAAGGGATTATTTATTTTATATGTTTTACAGGAGTAACATTAAAGCCTGTAAAACTATATTGTCTTTTTAAATTAATTTACTTTAAATTTATATGTTCCTGGTTGTGCTTCTAGAATAAATTCAGAATCTAAATCTTGCTCTAGTTTTAAATTACGAGTCGCTTTAAAAGCCTGTCCATTTACATATAATTTTTGATCTTTCTGTTTAGGTATTACAACTTTAGCGGTTGTATTACTAGGAATATTTATTTGTAAATAAAAAGCACCGTCTTTAGTTTCCCATGAAGAGCTTATTTCGCCATAAGTAGTGTTTAATTTTGCAGATGCCGATGTTAATTTCTCGTTAGTTACAGGAGCTATCCTAATCTTTTTATACCCAGCCTCTAGAGGAGCAATACCTCCAACACGCTCATAAATCCATTCGCCAATAGCACCATAAGCATAGTGATTTAAACTATTCATTTTTTGAGCGTTAAAACCTTCGTCTTTACTATAACTGTTCCAACGTTCCCAAATAGTTGTTGCTCCTTGGTTTATTGAGTAGAACCAAGATGGGTACGTTTCGTTAAATAATAGTTTGTAAATTAAATCGGTTCTACCCATATTATCCAATACTTGAGATAAAAGTGGTGTTCCTAAAAAGCCTGTTCTTAAATGATTATTAGCTTCGCTTAATTTTCTTATTAAATGATCTTGTACGTTTTTCTTCTTAGCATCTGGCACCAAATCAAACGCAAGAGGTAATAAATACGAAGTTTGTGTTTCTGGGCCTTCTTTTATTTTACCAGAAGCATCAAAAAACTTATTATCAAAGGCTTTAGCTACAGATTTATACAAATTCATGTATTTATTATAATCGTCTGTTTTACCTAATACTTTAGCCGTTTGGGCTGTTAATTTTGCAGAATGGGCAAAGAATGCTGTACCTATTAAATTAAGTGCTGTATCACCTTTGTTGTCGCCATTTTCTGGGTACGGTTGTAACCAATCGGCAAAGAATCCCATTCTTGAAATGTTATTTTTAGAAGATGATTTATGATAAGCAACCCAACCTTTCATGGTTTCGTAATTTTCTTCTAAAATAGTTTTATCTCCTGTTCTAAAATATATTTTCCAAGGAATAATGGTACACACATCTCCCCAACCGGCACTCACTTTATTGTTGTTTAAAACATCTGGCACCACCCAAGGAATACCTCCGTTATCGTACTGAGATTCTCTCACACTTTGCAACCAACTTGCCCAAAATTTATAGACATCTGCATTAAAAATAGATGTTGGTCCAAAAACTTGTGCGTCTCCGGTCCACCCCATACGTTCATCACGTTGTGGGCAATCGGTTGGTATATCAAAGAAATTACCACGTAAACCCCAAACAATATTACTTTGTAACTGATTTAATTTTTCGTGAGAAGAAGTAAATGTTCCGTTTTCTTCAAAATTAGAATATTGTACAAGACCTGTAACCCAATCTTTAGACGCTTTTTTATCGGTATCAAAACCACTTAACTCTACATATCTAAATCCGTGAAACGTAAATTTAGGCATCCACTCTATAACACCATCTTTGGAAGCTGTATAGTAATTTGTAGAAGCCGCACTTCTGTAGTTTTCTGTATAAAAAGTACCATCTGGCGATAACATTTCTGCAAATCTAATTTTAAGAGTTTGTCCTTTTTTCATAGGTAC